>JAVVFI010000419.1:0-4404 GCA_032250555.1 Sedimentisphaerales bacterium | reverse complement strand
CCCGCTCTTGCGTTGGATAGTAATAACATGCTATATGTCGTCTGGCAGGATAATAGGAACGGAAACTGGGACATATATCTATCTACCTCAGTTGATGGAACAAACTGGTCTACCGAGACAATGGTTAATGAGCTGGAAGATGGTCAGGCCAATCCATTCTCTAATGAGATAAATCCTGCCATAGTTATTGACAATCAGTCACCGATTAATGCACACGTCGTCTGGCAGGATGACCTCGCCGGTAATCAGGATGTCTGTATAGCTGCATCGAGCAACGGTTTTACAACGAAAACTATCTCGCAAATAACCTCTGATGCTTCCGACCAGGTAGAGCCGGCTGTTGCGGTAAACTCTGCCAATACGATTTATGTAGTATGGACGGATGGTAGGAACGGCCCAACCGATATTTACGGAGCAGCCTCAAATAGCGGCCCATGGACTAATGTAGCCGTAGTAAGTAATGTAAACAACCAAGCGAGTCCGGTGATTGCCGCCGAATCCATAGGTACAATTTTACATCTTTTGTGGGTTGACGATACACCTGGTGACAATGATATATACTATTCGTCTTCGATTAACGGTTTTCAGGGAATTTCTGGTATCAGCATAATTGACGACACCTCCGGCGCCGATCAGTTAGAGCCTACAATTGCAATCACAGGTACAACGAGTAATAATGATTTGAAGGTATTTGCCGGTTGGCAGGACTGGAGGAATACAGATTCTGATTTATACTTCACTGAATTAAATATCGGTTCCGGAACAAATGTTTTCGTAAATGATGGCGGCTCAAATGCATACCAGAGTGACCCGGTAATAGGAATAGACGAATATGGCTGTTCGTATATTGTTTGGGCTGACGACAGAAGTACAAGCACTGATATCTATTATGCCGGTAGCACTTTTACCGAACCTGCTGCACTGGCATCAGCACTTGTAAGTGCTTCGGCTCCTGGAAGTACAACAATAGGGGTAGATCCCCAGTCCATAACCAATGTAGATGATGTGTCCATAGTATTACCCTCGGGGGCATGTGCGTATGATGTAGATGTTTCAATAGTAACAATTTTGAACCAGCAGGTTTTTGCTGTACCTTGTTTGGGTAGTTACGAATTCGGTCCCAGTGGAGTCCAGTTTAATCAACCGGTTACGATAACAATACCATATGTTTATGCAAATTCTAATGGTTCAACTGTACCTTATTGGTTTAACTCACAGACAGGAACTATCAGTCAACAGGGGATCACAAACATCCGGGACATAGTAATTTCTCCGACATTGCATGCTATTAGTTTCGAAACGACGCACTTTACGCCCTATTACCTGCTCGGAGGAGGTGGAAGTATAGGTGGCTCTCTTGGTGGTGGAGGAGGCGGAGGAGGCTGTTCTGTCTCTGCAGGCAATGAAGGCAATATTGTCGAGTTTGTCCTTCCATATATCGTGTTGATTGTTGTGATGGCAATACTCAAGAAACGGGATACACGATATCGCGAACTACACAGCACGTAATATGACAGCAGTGAAATATTAAAGATGGGCTATCTGATTAGCACAAAGATCAGATTATTGTCAATCACCAGAAGGAGGCTGTTCTTCTATTGAAGTAATGAACATGGCTAAATACTCTCCTAGTCGGGTTGAAAGTTTCTTCGCCCCTTGAGCATTTAAATGGTCCACATCACGAAAATCCTCATATGTCAACGACAACGACGCTTGATAATCGAGCCACACGAATCCATATTCACACTGCAGAGCCGACATTTCCTTCAGAAACGTTTGATAATCCTCTTTACCCGTGACCGAGATCGACAACAAGTCTTCACAAAACGGCATGTTGACTACGACGACTCGTATCTCCCGATCCATCGCGTATTTCAAGATTCGAAGAAATGCCTCTGTAGAAGGCCCTCCGAATTCGAACTCCCGCATAACTGTCTGGTATGGGTGTTCTGGTGATTGAAGTCTTGCACGCACCTTGTCGTTATATATTCCCTCGATTGAACTGTATCCGTATTGGTCGAGCGAGATCCCGTTATCCAATTTGCCTTTATGCAACCCGTCATGGCGTTCTCTGTATCGATACAAGTTGATGTTACTGACCAAGAAGGTTCTCCACGCCTTAACGATTCCTCTGGCTGACAACGCTCTGGGCATCGGCGCCTCGAAGAACTCCAGAGTATTCCGCTCCATCCAGGTATTGTGTCGATTGAAAACCAGTGGATTTACGGCAAGGACCAGTATACGCGGTTTGAGTACAGGTACGTAAACGTTCTTTAGGACGAACTCAAGCACCGAGTACGTACGACCATTAAGTGCACCGTTATAGATGCTAAGATCCAGTCTCCCCGCTGCAGCTTGCATGGCCTTGGGAGAAATTCCAAATCTGGCATGTGAGGGTCCAAGCACGAGCACATCGAAAGAATCTTCGTTTTCAACGCCCAAGCATTTTACTTGAAGCATTTTGGCTGATGTTTCGGTGTTGCCCCACAAAACCGGATCGGGCAGACGATTTTCGTACAGATGAAGCAGACCTTCGACGCACATGAGGATAAGCAGCGCGCCAAGTACCCCACGCGGTATACGTAGGCTCCGGTAATCAACCGTATCAAAACTGAAAATAGATAAAAGGAATCCGGCCATTGTTTCGTAACGCGAACATTGCAAGCACTACTGTGGTGTAAGATGCTACTCGCAGGACCACAGGCCACTCGAGAACCACAGTATGGTTTTGTGTTATATATTGCGGGATATCGATCGCCAGTACCAAAACCGATGCAACCGCAAACCACTTCAGCACCTGAGTCGGAATACCGCCTTGAAAAGCAATGATACCAGCGAAATAAGAGTATATATCACCAAAGTTCTGGCACCTGAAAAAGATCCAGGTCAGGCTGACCAGCAGGAATGTTAGTAGCAGTTTGAGAATGTCAGCAGGTGATCGCACGATCTGCATAGGCCGGTTCCATGTATCTGGCTTTCGGCCCTGTAGGAGAAGTTTGTGGATTGCCAGATACAGACCCTGGAGTCCACCCCATACAACAAATGTCCAGTTAGCCCCATGCCAAAGCCCGCCAAGAAGCATTGTAATGAGCAGGTTTCGATATGTGGCAAGCCTTCCCCTGCGATTCCCGCCGAGCGGGATGTATAGGTAGTCACGCAGCCACGTAGAAAATGAAATGTGCCAGCGGCGCCAGAATTCAGTGATGTTCGTCGAGAAATACGGATGCTCAAAGTTTTTTATGAGATCAATTCCGAGCATCTTTGCGGTGCCCCGGGCGATGTCGGAGTATCCGGCGAAGTCACAGTAAATCTGAAGGCTGAAGATAAAAGTACCAATAAGCAATTCCAGCGAGCCACAGGAGCTTGGATCGGCAAATATACGATTAACAGTCGGAGCTACTGCATCGGCAATGGCTATCTTGCGGCAAAGACCGATCAGAATCAACATTGCGCCACCTGACATCTTGTCCCAAGTGACAGTGCGTTTCGCCTGAATCTGTGGTAGTAACCGGGTCGCACGCTCAATCGGGCCAGCCACCAGTTGGGGGAAAAAAGATACATACAATGCGAAATCGATGAAGTTACGTGTGGGTTCGATCTTAGAACGATATACGTCGATGCTGTATGAAAGTGTCTGGAATGTGTAGAAACTGATTCCTACAGGCAGAATGATGGATAAAGTCGGAAAATCTGGCCTGAAACCGGCAATTTCAAACAGATGCGAGAAGGAGTGGGTAAAGAAATCAAAATACTTAAAAAAAGAAAGAATGCCGAGGTTGACGACACAACTCATCGCTAGCAGCAATTTTCGGCGTAGAGCTGTCTTGGCTGAAGCGATGCCTAATCCACAAAAGAAGTCCACGATAGTAGAAATGGCTAAAAGCGAGCAGAAGCGGTAATCCCACCAGCCATAGAAAACGTAACTTGCAGCAAGCAGGAAACAATTCTGCCACCTCCTGTTAAGATTGTAATAAATGAGCAGGACGGCAGGTAGGAAAATCGCAAATGTCCAAGTGTTGAACAACATTGGAAACAACTCCTATTTAAGTGCTCCCTTCCATCAATAATGTCAGTTTTATCGACAAGATTACCGAAGACTGTTGCCTAATTATACCGCCAAATTTCTTTTTTAGATACTACCAAATCCATCCTGGCACTTCAAGATTTCCATTCTAATTCTAACATTCAACGATATAGCGCGGTCCAAGAAGATGTTTCTGTAAAAAAGAATCATACACCATGTAAACAGGTCAGTCGGACAACAAATCCCGGGCCGAAAAGGTTTGATTTCAACTACTTGTTTCGTCTGGACGGAAATTCCGTTGCCTATAATACTCCCCGGATTTGAGACCAGTATATAAGGTGGTAAGTTGTGGTATAATTCTATTATGCTTTTATGAAAGG
>JAVVFI010000418.1:0-4404 GCA_032250555.1 Sedimentisphaerales bacterium | reverse complement strand
GATAGAGAAACTCGAACAGGCCCGACAGGAAAAAGATTCTCTGCTGAAAGATAAAAAAGAAGCAATAGATAATCTGGTTGATCATATCTGTAATATCATAATTAACACCGAGTATGAGAAGGATAAAAAGTAATGGCCAGTCCATTATCGAAATACTCGTTTATCAACGCGAAGCTGCGTGCACGAATCAGCAAGATTCTTCCCGATGAAACATTCAGCCAGTTGGCAAAAGCTCCTTTCCTTGAGGAAGCACTGGGACTTTTGCGAGAAACACCTTTTGCAAGTCTTGAAGAGATTTACTCGACGACCGGTGATCTTAAACAGGCCGAGCTTGAGCTTCTTAAAAATGAAATTGAACTCTACAGAAGTATCCAGCAATACCTTCATCATAACTCCCTGGATATTGTCAACGCACTGCTCTACCAGTTTGAAATCGATAACCTTAAGAATGCTGTAAGGATTTTTTTCGACAGGAAAATACGGAAACGTTCGGTTGATAAGAACATGTACTATATTCTCTATGAACGCATTATTAATGATATACCCATTGACATCATTCTTAATGCGGAAAATTTTGACGAGATTGCAGGCGTCTGCGTTGGAACTCCGTACAGTCAGATTATCAAAAAATACAGTCATACTGCCGAATCGCAGGGTTCTCTTTTTCGTATGGAGGTTGCTTTTGACCATTTTTACTATAACAACCTTCTGTCTTCCATCAACAAGCTGGACCGTAAAGATAGAACTATAGCCCTCAGGATTACAGGCGTAGAAATTGACCTGCAGAATATCAACTGGATTATCCGCCTGAAAAACTTTTATGAACTTCCCGCAGAAGCGGTCATGGCAACGATTGTCCCGGGAGGCTTTAACCTTAGCAGAGACATTATCGGTGAATTGTACAGCGCCCAGAATGTAACTTCTGTGCTTCAGCAGTTTGTTACGGGCAAATATCCTGGCCTGTCAACACTTCTGTCTGCCCAGACCACAGATAGTACGTCTCGGCTTCTGCTTATTCGAAGGATACTGGAAGAAATCATGAAAAATGAAGTCCAGCATATTCTCGCAGGCTATCCTTTTACGATTGGAATTATTCTTTCGTATTTTATATTAAAAAGGAACGAGCTGAAAAAAATCAGGTTGATATTGTATGCAAAACAATACGGAATTCAACAGGAACGGATTGAGAGCATGATATGATGTTTACCTCGGAAATGATACAGCTTTTTGCAGTAGTGTTGGGAAGGGATTCTCAGCGGGTAACCGAAGCGCTCCTTCGTGAAGGAGTCATGCAGTTTATTAATATTTCCGAGGTTGAAGGTGAAAAACCGGACAGTCAGTCCGAAGCAAAGCCGGATGCTTCTCTCTCGGAAATCTCTGACCTGAGAAAACGGATTGAAGTTTTTTTACACACAGGTGGTATTATCCCTGTGCCTCCGAACGAAACAGATCTGGCCAATCGAATTTCCGTTAACATTGAAAAAGAGAAGCAGCATCTTGATAAGATAGCTTCAGAGCGTGAGTCTCTCAGAGAAAGACAGCGGACGATTCAGCAGGAGATACTGAAGCTCGAGGATATCAGAAAACAAGTGGAGCTGTACGGCTTGGGCCTTTCTGATATTCCCTTACATGCAAAGCATTCTTTTATCTCCATGCAAACCGGAAAGCTCCCTGTATTAAATACAAGACAGCTTGAAGATGACTTAAAAGACTTTCCTTCATTGAATATTGCGCTGGGAAAGGAAGGGGATATTGCTCATTATCTCTTAATTTCAATGAAAAGAGACACCGAACAAATAGGTAAAATCCTTATCAAATCCGGATGGACTCAGGTTGAACTGCCCAATGAGCTGCAGTCGGTTAAAGAGGATGTTTTCAAAGAACTTTCTGTAAAACTCGAAAAATTAATAGACGAACAGAAAAAATTTGAAACAAAGGCGTATGACCTGGTAAAAAGAGAAGAGAAATACCTCAGAGACGTCTGGGTTAATCTGCGTGTCAACGAGCTTTTTCACGTAATCCAGACCAATTTCAAATCTTCTTCCAGGACGGTTATTTTTTCAGGCTGGCTTCCTTTGTCGAAAAAGGAAAAATTGACTGAGACAATCAAAAAGGCATCCGAAAACCGATGCTACCTGGAATGGACTGAAGTCCAGAGTAAGGATATTATTGCTGACCAGGTACCTGTTCAGTTTAATAATCCGAAGATACTCGCTCCTTTTCAGATGCTGGTAAGTAATTTCGGCGTTCCTAAATATGGCACTATTGATCCAACTCCTTTTGTAATGCCGATCTATCTGTCTATGTTCGGACTTATGTTCGCTGATATCGGGCAAGGATTTATTTTGTCATTACTCGGTATCCTGGGTGTGCGTTTTCTAAAAAATAATGAACAAAATAAAGGCTTACGCGACCTTTCATGGCTGATTATCTGGTGCGGCCTGTCCTCAATGTTATTTGGCGCTCTCTTTGGCTCATTTTTCGGGACAGCTCTTTTTAAACCGCTCTGGTTCGATTTTCATGGGATTATATCAGGCCATAGTTCTGGAAATTCAGCAATTAATAATGTTTATGATATATTATCAGTTACACTATATTTCGGTATTACCGTTATTTTTCTCGGCCTGCTCTTTAACTGGATTAATATAATCCGGACTGGGAGGTGGATGGAGCTGTTTTTTGATAAAGGAGGCATTCTCGGAGGGTGGATTTATGCCGGAGGTATATATATCGCTTCTTATATGGTAGGGCACAATTACAAGGAATTTCCTCCGGGAATAATAATGTTTCTTCTGGTAGGGCTGCCCTCACTTTTAATCTTCATTAAAGAACCTTATCATTACCTAAAACACAGGTCGGGACACTCCGACGAAAAATTTAATCCCCTTGTGATTCTCAATTTCTTAATGCAGTGGATTGTTGAGCTTCTTGAGATTTTCAGCGGCTATCTTTCTAATACCCTGTCTTTCATGCGAGTCGCCGGGCTTGGCATTGCTCATGTCTGTCTGATGATTTCCTTTTTTACTCTTGCTGAAATGACTTCGGGTATCGGCTCTGTTCTAATTCTTATGCTCGGAAACATACTTGTCATCGGCCTCGAAGGTCTTTCTGCCGGAATACAGGCCTTGAGGCTTAATTACTACGAATTTTTTACGAAATTTTTTCACGGTACGGGAAAGTTATATACACCAATTTCATTGGGTAATAATTTCAATTAAGAAAGGAAAGAATAATATGAATGAACCTGAAAGAAAATTAAAATTACACATTACTCAGAGTGTTATTGCTGTTTTTACATTGATGGCGATCATTGGAACAATATTTTGTTCAAGTGTTTTTGCAGAGTCGTCGAGCGATGGACAGGCCATAGGGTCGGAGCCGGAAATGTCCAATAACAAAGCCGATGTTATGAAATATGGGCTTATTGCCGCTGCTGTTGCTTTCGGTCTTGGTGCTATCGGGGCCGGCATTGCGATTTCTCATGTCGGTGCCGCCGCCATGGGCGCCGTTGCTGAAAAACCGCAGATTGCAGGACAGGCTTTGATTTTTGTGGCGCTTGCTGAAGGACTTGTTGTGTTTGGTTTTATTACCGCGTTGATGATTCTCGGCAAGGTTTAACTGTAAGATGAAATACTCGATTATAGGCGATGAAGATACGGTTCTTGGCTTTGGAGTTGTGGGAGTCTCCGGGAAAGTTGCTGACAATCCGGACCAGGCACAGCGCGCTTTCAAAGCAATACTCCAGGACAAGGAAACGGGTATTATTATTATTACTGAACGAGTCGCGGATATGATTCGTCCAATGGTGGATAAATTTCTGTTTACTGCAAGTTTTCCGCTTGTTGTGGAGATTCCGGACAGAAACGGTTCGAAACCGGATAGGCCGGGAATCAGAGAAATGGTAAACACTGCTATCGGGATAAAATTGTGATTGTCGAAGCTGTTTCTACTTTTTCGTAATACCGGAAAGAGAATATATTAAAAATAAGGTATAAGTATTTATGGAACCAGCAGAAAAAGGAAAAGCCGAACTAATCTCAGGCATTGAATCGGATGCTCGCATTGAAGTGGAAGAAATTATTAAGGAAGCCGAAAAACGGGCCGCCGAGAAAAGAAAATATTCTGAGAAGAAAATCGAGGCCTTGCTGAATGATGCCAACAGCGAAGCGCAAAGACAGGCCCAGGCTGTAAAGGGAAAGATATTGTCGGCTGTTGATCTTGAGTTGAAGCGTCAGTCAATGTCTGTTCGAAGTGCTTTAGTGCAGGATGTTATGAGCAGGGTCGAAGACAGGCTTGCTTCAATGGCTGGTGATGAAAATTACAGGACTGTTCTGATAAACTGGATTGCAGAAGCATTTATTGGGCTCGGTGCCGAAGCTGCCCAGGTCAATGCCTCCCAAAAAG
>JAVVFI010000417.1:0-4445 GCA_032250555.1 Sedimentisphaerales bacterium | reverse complement strand
GCGGCGATTGCTTTGGCCAAAACCGGCGATGTCTCTTTCCATTTGTGTCCCGGATAGTCGATGCCGGTTACTATAAGCACTTTTTTGGTTTGCGATTCTTTGCCTTCGGCCGAAGCTGCCGGAGTTATGGTGCAACCAGCAGTAAAAATGACCAACGCACCGATTAAAGAGACGTACTTCATAACTGCTCTCCTTAAGAAGCAAATGTGAATGCCCCATTACGGGCTTTGGGGCAATAAAACATCTGTTTATCAGCAGGCAATATAACACCTCTCGTTATCGCCTGTCAAATCCTATTTTAGTCGCTATTAAGAGAGGTTGTTGCATATCTTAATTGGATGTGGTATAAGGACAGGCGTCGGTAGAAATTAACAGGTAGTTTGAGGTTAATAATCAGTAATATGGAAACAACAGAATTAAAATCAGCAATATCAGATATGTCGGCCCGGATTGAAAAAATCCGGGACTGGCTTTGACTTGTCTAACAAAAAAATCCACCTTCAAAAGCTGGAAGCCCAGATGTCCAAAGAGGGCTTCTGGGACAATCCAGATTCAGCCCAGTCTGTGGTCTCTCAATTAAGCGCACTAAAATCAGTTATTGAGCCGGTGGAGGAAATGCAGCGTGAGGCCAAAGACCTTCACGAGCTGTTCGAAATGGCAGCAGAAGAAGCAGATGAGGATGAACTGGTACAGTTAAAAGATGACCTGAGTGCACTTGTCAAAAGGTGTGAACAGGTCGAATTATCGGGGCTGTTATCCAGGCCGGAAGATATGAAAAACAGCTTCTTCAGCATTCACGCAGGGGCGGGAGGGACGGAAAGCTGCGACTGGGCAAACATGCTGCTTAGAATGTACAGCCGATATTTCGAGGCAAACAAATATAAATTCCAGGAGCTTGATATCACACCGGGAGAAGAGGCCGGCATTCGGTCGATAACTCTGCGAGTGAGCGGGCCTTTTGCATTCGGTAAGCTCTCATGTGAGACCGGGGTACACCGGCTCGTAAGAATAAGCCCGTTTGACTCACAAAAAAGGCGGCATACAAGTTTCGCAGCGGTGGACTGCATTCCGGAATTCGATGAGGACATCGATATTGAAATAAATGAGGAAGATATTCGAATCGACTACTATCGGGCCAGCGGTGCCGGGGGACAGCATGTTAATAAGACAAGCTCGGCGGTACGGATTACACATGAGCCAACGGGTATCGTCGTGCAGTGCCAGAACGAAAGAAGCCAGCATAAGAACAAGGCCCAGGCGTTAAAAGTGCTTAAAGCCAGGTTGTATATGCTCGAAGAGCAAAAACGCGACGCCGAGGTCGCAAAGCTTTACGGTACGAAGGGTGAAATCGCATGGGGAAGCCAGATACGAAGTTATGTTATGCAGCCCTACCAAATGGTAAAGGACCACCGAACCAATTACCAAACAGGTAATGTTGATGCGGTTTTAGACGGAGAACTCGACGGATTTATCGAAAGCTATCTGCGGCACCGAACCAAAAACAAACACAAGTAAACAGGAGCACCTAATAAAATGAAAGATATCATTGATGTAGAGTTAAAAACACAGACAGTTGATCCTGCAAAATGTCAGACAGACCTGCTTGCGGTGGGACTATTTTCAGATGTCAAGGGGCTTGATAAATTAAACGGACAACTCGACAGTAAGCTTGACGGTGCTATCGAGCGGCTGATTAAATTAGGCGATTTCAAACCAAAAGAGGGAGCCAGTACAATCGTTTACGGCAACGACAGTACAGAGGCCCAAAGGATTATGCTGGTCGGTTTAGGTGAAAAGAAAAAAGCAACTCTTGAGACGATTCGCAAAGCGGCCTCCAGCGCAGCAAAAAAGTCGGTGGAAATGAAAATAGAAACAGTCAGCCTTGCGCTGCATAAGGCATTCGGCGGACGATTCGATTTATCCGCAATGGGCAGGGTTATTGGGGAAGGCGTATATTTCGGCAGCTATCGCTATGATGAGTTTGTTACCGAGAGCGAAAACGGACGCGGTGATAGGCTCAAGGTTGAGGTAATTGATTCAGATTCGATTAAAACAAGAGCTTTAAATAAAGGTCTCATGAGCGGGGCCGCTATCGGAAAGGCCCAGAGCTATGCCCGGACAATAGCCAATCGGCCTGCCAATGTCATAAGTCCTCCAGAGCTGGCAGCGGCGGCAAAAGAGCTTAGCCGCGATTCAAAAAATCTGAGCTGTACAGTTTTCGATGAAAACCAGATGGCCGCAAAGGGAATGGGCGGGGTGCTCGCAGTCGGCTCGGGTTCACAAAACAAACCGAGATTTATTATTTTGAAATACAATCCCGACTCCAAATCCGCAAGTCATTTGCCGACAATCGGCCTGGTGGGAAAAGCGGTAACTTTCGATTCGGGCGGGATAAGCATTAAACCGGCCGCCAATATGGATCAAATGAAATTAGATAAAAGCGGGGGTATTGCAGTATTAGCCACGATGAAGGCTTTGGCGGAGCTGAAACTGCCAATTAATGTTTACGGTATAATCCCGTCGGCGGAAAATCTGCCGAGCGGGTCGAGCTATCGACCCGGTGACATTATTACAACTTACAGCGGCAAAACCGTGGAGGTGCAAAATACCGACGCCGAGGGCAGGATGATACTGTGTGACGGTCTTCACTACGCCGTTAAACAAAAATGCGACATAATAATTGACGTTGCGACATTAACCGGCGCCTGTATGGTTGCGCTTGGCAAATACAAGGCCGGATTGATGGGCAATGACGACAAACTGATAAAGCAGCTACAAAAGGCCTCTAAAGACAGCGGCGAAAAGATATGGCATATGCCAAGCGGTGAGGAGTACGCAAACGAAATGAAAAGCAAGATAGCCGACCTGAAGAATATCGGCAGCAAATGGGGAGGGGCCTGCACGGCGGCCGCCTTTTTAAGGCAATTTGTCGGCGAAACCAAATGGGCACATCTGGATATTGCCGGGATGGATATGTTCGGTACGGCTACCGAATTTTCAGCGGTAGGCTCGACCGGATTCGGCGTACGGCTGCTTACTACTTATCTTATGAATCTAACATCAAAGAAAGCCTGACAAAAACAGGCAGAGCTAAGGCACATAGTGAGTAATGGAACCAAAAAAATCCATTTTTACTGCGAACGGCAGCAATTTTTAAAGGCTCCCATAATTGATGAAAACCTATATAGTTATGAGTCAAAGAAATGACTAAAAAAAGCAAGGCCATAGATACCGAGAGAATTATAAAAGCAGTTAAGGAAATACTCATAGCGGTCGGTGAAGATACCGAACGCGAAGGATTAAAGAAAACACCCGAACGAGTTGCAAGGATGTACGCCGAACTTTTGGGCGGGATGCACGAGGATCCTAAAAAGCACCTAACAAGCACCTTTACCGAAAACTACGACGAAATCGTTCTGCTGCGTGACATACCGTTTTACAGCATCTGTGAGCATCATCTAATGCCGTTTATCGGCTCAGCCCATGTCGCCTATTTGCCTACGGGATCAGTTCTCGGTATCAGCAAATTAGCCCGCATCGTGGACTGTTTTGCCAAGCGGCTCCAGACCCAGGAAAGGCTGACTTTCCAGATAGCAGATTTTTTAATGGAAAGCTTAAAGTCACAAGGGGTCGCAGTTATAATCGAATCTTCACATAGCTGTATGACTATTCGGGGCATAAAGAAGCCCGGGTCAGTAATGGTGACATCGGCACTTCGCGGATTATTCAGGAGGGACCCGAAAAGCCGAAATGAAGTTTTAAGCCTGATGCACAGCAGCAACAAGTAAGGAATTTTCTTTATGCATAAGCTTGCCAGGCAGGTACGTTTTTCGATTAATCCTTTTTTGGCGGAAAATAATGAGGGATTTAACTCATACGCATCCAAGCCGGCCGGTGAGGGACTTTCAATATTCCTGGAATTATCAGTCGAAGTAATCGGTAAAGTTGAACCGGGCACGGGATTTGTGATTAACGTAACCAATATTGACAACAATGTTCGCAAATTTGCCGTGCCGATTTTTACAGAGAAAATAAAACATGATTTTCGACGGGGACAACATGTCGGTTTTTTTGCACTGGCTGAACTTCTAAAATCAACATGGAATATATTAGCCGATAAATTCGAGACAGCACAATTAAGTAAATTGAGCCTGAAGCTGAATCCATTCAGAGAGACGGCTATAGACTTGAAAGATTTTGAGATGGTTTATTTCAGTGAAAAATTCGAATTTGCAGCGATGCATAAACTCTGGAACGATGATTTTTCGGAGAAGCGGAATCTCGAAGTTTTCGGCAAGTGCGCAAATCCCGCCGGACACGGCCACAACTACATCGGTACCGAGCACATCGTCCTGGCCCTACGGCGAGTCGACGACGGCGTGGCCAACCAGATCCTGGCCGACCACGGCCTCGGCTACGACCAGCTGCGGACCACCGTCCTCGAC
>JAVVFI010000416.1:0-4478 GCA_032250555.1 Sedimentisphaerales bacterium | reverse complement strand
ATAACCTTCGCTACTGTCTGTTTAATTGTTGTATTTGGCTAATAAGCTCATCTCCAAGTGCTGCCTTGCCGGCTATATGTTTTTTGATTTCCAAAACGATACTATTTTCTTCAAACGTCCCTATCACCTGTTCGAAATCTTGCTGCATTGTTTCTTTGCCGCCGTCAAGCCCGTATCCGATTTGAGCGGTCTCGGCAAATTCTTTTTTCGTATCGGCATAAATCATTCGGTCAAGCTCTATGACTGCCGTTTTCCATTTAGTTATCAGCCCAATAATATCGTCAGGTGTAATCCTGTCAAGCATTTTACCTAAATGCTGCTGCAAAACATTGGCAGCCCAGGCCCATTCGTATTCAGGATAACTTTTATACATGGATTCAAACGCTCCTGCCAGATGTTCCAGTGAGTCGATAACGCCGTTTTCGATATCGCTGAGCATCTTCTGCACGACCTGTTCCGGTACAAACAAGCCCGCCAGGTCCACCCATTTCCCGGGACCAACTCTGGTTCCCGGCATCAGCGCCTCCCGAAGCTCATCAACAGTCACGAATTGCTTGTTTTCAAGCCGGCTGATCAGACAATTGCCTAAGAATTTATCAATACCCATCCGGTATAACCTGATCCCCCTGTCCAGCGCCGAGTTGTTAATCTTGACACTATGATAGGTAAAGTAATCGGTGTTCTGGCCCGATGTCGCTTTGAGGTTCGCAAGCAGCCGGCAGCCGTTGAGCATCTTTTGAATCGTATATGGGCTTAAAAGTTTAAAATTTATATAGTCTAGTTTTCTTTTGTCTTTCCGCCTGTCACGCCTCGGCCATTTTCGCGCGTCACGGACAGTCCCCACGTTGCGCAAATTAACGCCGGGAACTAGAACACTTTCGTCTTCGTGCTCGATAAGGTAAGAAAAAGGTAAATCAGAAGTATCCGAATTTTTATAATGCCGGCCCATCACAACGGTAAACGCCCCGACTTTTGCCGGCCAGAGGATATAAGAATCACTCGCAGTCTTCGAGCCTCGCTCGATAATCCCCTGATGGGTCGGCCCAAGTTTATACATATGATTGCTCTGGTTGGTTCCGCTGCCGGCGTTTAAGAAAGAATACAAACCCGCAATCAGGAGCGTGGACTTATGATGTGTCACTGTATAAGGCCCGGCGAATATCGAGCAGGCCTCGCCGTGAAAACCGCCGCAGTTCGCGAAAAATACCGAGTTCTCCGCCGAATACTGCTTGGCCAACACGGTCCCCTGGCCGATAAAGCATTTATCTATTATTGTACCATCGGTTATCTTCGCCCCGTCGCAAACAATGAAATCCTCCGCAAAAACACCCGGCCCGATATAAACCGGGTCCTCCGAACAACTGTTAATCGAGCCGTTCTCTAATCTGCTCACACCCTCTATCACACTCGCCGCACCAACTTTAACGTTCTTCATAATCCGGCAGTTAATAAGTCTGGCCCCTTTACCCACAACACCCATAGAGCTTCTAATAGAAGCTGAATAATCGGCAATCATTTGCTGCAGCCTGCCGATTACTTCCGGCCGGTGACGATAAAACGCTATTATATAAGCCGTTTGGGCTGATAATTGGTCATAAATCGGAATTTCTCTACCGCCTGATTCATTTACAACCGCAACCTCCGTACCATTGCCGAACGTACTTTTCCCTTCCACCGCAAGCAGGTCGATATTATCTATCACTACCTCGTCTTCGATTATATAGTTGGCGATGTAGTTCCGAACATGACTTATATATACGTTATTGCCGATAGTGCAGTTGTGAATCGTAGCATGGCTGATCCCGGCCGGCTTCTTGACACCGCCGAAAAATGATACCTGCTTTTCAAATACTCCCAGTTTAATCCGCCCGCAAAAGTGCGTAGATTTTACTGTTTCCGCATTGAAGCCGTCGGCAACCTGAACTCCCGACCAGTCCTCGCAACTGCATCCTTGTTCGGTTAATTGGGTGATTTGCTCGGAAGACAGCGGACGATAAAACTCTTGCACTGTATCATATTCCGGCATGATTTCTCTTCTTCCTGTTTCCAGATAACTTGTCATTATAATACAACTCCCTTTTCTAATTCCCTTTCAATGCGGAAATCTTTTTGTCCTGCTGTTGTACCGCAGGCTTACCACTTTGAATTTGCAAACTAAATCTTACAAACCGCAATTTCATAAATCAACATATTTATAACAGGCTATCTGTGAAGTATTTTCTTTTTTAGTATCTTTAAGAAAATTTACAGCGAATCTATATCATAGAGAATTTTCCCGTTCTTTTCGGACGATGTCACAATTTCACAAATATGCAAAGATAAATTAGATAATTCCCGCCAAAATTTGGAGTAATTCGTTGGAAGCTGCCGATGTTTATTGTATAAAGGATTGCAGTTTCATTGGATAAGGAAGATATTTTACGCCGGTTGTTCTAAGTTAAATTCAATTGGTGCGGAATAAGAACCTGAGCATCTGCTGGTTATTGAGTTCAAGGACGAAATATTGTAAGTAAGTAAGTGAGACACTGCCACTCATGGATGAGACTATGGCGAACAAATCGAGAGTAACAAAAGTTCTGGCGTTGCTGCTTGCTTCGATGACAGCCGGGGCGATAATTCTTATGGCCCTCGGTCATCACCCCCCTTCAGCAGGCCCGTTTTCTCTTTGGACATATTACCGCCTCGACCCTGTTCAAAAAGCCATTGCCTCCCCAGCCGCCCATTCCCAGGACCGTTGGAACCGTGTCGAGATTTACTACAGCGGCACAACATCAGGCAATATAGAAACATTAGCTTCACGCAGAGGTCTGGCCAGTCCTGACGATGTCAACTTCCACTTCTGTTTATGTAACGGCGATGGCGGCGAAGACGGCCAAATTCAGGCTACGGAAAAGTGGAAAAGACAATGGCCCCTCATTCCCGGTCCCACATGGTACGGCACCAGCCAGACTATACGCATCTGCCTTATAAACGACGGAAGAACCATTGCCCTCACCGACTCCCAGATTAAGAGAATTGAAACTCTTCTCGATGGACTCTGCAGAAAGTTCCGCATCCAGCCGGATTCCATCTCCTACCCAAGCGATTGGCGCTAAAAACACACAGTATTTGTAACTCTCAGGAACAATCAAACACCCTCTTTCCGGCAATAATATATCGATATGTAGGGGCAATCCCATGTGGTTGCCCTTTTTTCCTTCCAATTCACCAATTCTCTAATTAACTAATTCTCCAAGCTCAAAACCTAACTCAAAACTCAACACTAATCCACGCCGCCTTCTTGCTCATTATATCCTCATCCCGGTAATTATCATATCAAGGTTATAATGCTTAACCTGCCTGCTGGACCTGCCGCCCGCCCTCGGTTTGAACTGTCAAGTATTCCTTGACAGTTGCATCTTCTGAAAGCTCCCCCTCGTCATAAATGTTTTGTATATGAAGACTTATATTTTGCTTTGTCGTCTGATAGAGCTCCGCCAATCCCGCTTGATTGAGCCATAGCGTTTCACCTTCAAGACGGACTTCAATCTTCGTCTCACCGCCTTCGCTCTGATAGATAACTATTTCCCCGCCTTTCGGGACTATATTACCCTTAGCCATTATCTGCCGTCCTCATAAATTATCAATTATCATTCATCATTAATCATTTGAAAAGGTCTGCCCGTCGTAGGGGCAACCCCGTGT
This sequence comes from Sedimentisphaerales bacterium, assembly GCA_032250555.1. GTDB lineage: Bacteria > Planctomycetota > Phycisphaerae > Sedimentisphaerales > Anaerobacaceae > NIOZ-UU13. The sequence goes on along the minus strand of JAVVFI010000416.1, from coordinate 794 downwards.
GGTTGCCCTAATATTTAGCCCCTTAATTCATTGAGGGTTCATCCAAAATTAATCAATAATCAATCGAAAGAGTGGCAGCCACTGAATGAACAAAGCGAATGAAGTGGATGGGGAAACCCAATTCTCTCTTTCAAAACCTAACTCAAAACTAAACACTCAATTTATCCCATAGGGAAATTAAAAAAACTAATCCACGCGGCCTTCTTACCCATTCACTAATCCTTATTTTACCAATATTGAAAAAATATATTTGAATGTTATTATTATACATATGGTTGATCACCTTACAAAGAAGAAAAGAAGTTGGAACATGTCCCGTATTCGGAGCAAAAATACCAAACCTGAAATCATTGTGCGATCATTGCTTCATCGGATGGGCTACAGATTTCGTCTGCACCAAAAGGATTTACCAGGCAAACCAGATATTGTATTGAAAAAATATAAAACAGTTATCTTTGTACACGGATGTCTCTGGCATCGCCATAAAGTGTGCAAACGATGTACCACCCCCTCAACTAATAAGGATTATTTGGGTGAAAAAACTTGAAACAATACCCGTCAGACTTATCACCAAGTCAATGATTTTGTATGGTAAGATGTGTTTTTGCTTTCTATTATTATAGGGGTAAGTTCCAATTCCGACAAAGGATTAAAAATATTTGTTATTTTTACCCAAAATGATTTTTTAATCTTTGGTGGATTATCTTCATCATACCATTTATTGTGTAATTCATTTAATTTATTATTATCGTCTACATTCATAGTTAAATCAATAATTAATTTATTACCAATAC
>JAVVFI010000415.1:0-4532 GCA_032250555.1 Sedimentisphaerales bacterium | reverse complement strand
GGAACCAAAAAGCTCCATATATCACCCTTCCAGGGACTATCGGGATTAGTATCATCAATTTCATCTACCCGCCAATAATATTCTGTTCCCGGGATAAGCCCATCTGGATAAGCAAATCCTGGAAAACCGGCAACAATAAATGTAGCGGCTTGATTACCCTGGAACGTACTTTCGGCTCCATCGTTCACATCATCCCAATTGTCGCCGACGTAAACATCGTGCGAGACTGCAAATTTTCCCGCCTGCCAGCTAAGGTTTGCCCATGTATCTTCATGGATGGCACCATCGGCAGGTACGGGACCTGAGGCGTATGGCCAGGGTTCTATAACCATAAAAGACTGTATTTCTTCCTGCAACATCGGACGGTTGTAGATTCGTATATCATCCATTGCGCCTGGAAACATGCGAGCAAGTCCCCTTTCATCATCAAGGCAACCCAATGCAACCCCAAATGCATCACCGGGAGTGTACACACTTGTATCAGCTGTTGAGTCCAGCTCCTCTCCATTGATGTATAGCGTTATGGTATCTACTGATTTTACCATCACAGCATGATACCACTCTCCGTCATCGTATGATGTAGTAGTATAGATATTGGTGCCTCCCCCAGTACCCAATGGATATCTATGCAAATACCGCAAAGTACCATCTCCCTGCATCTCCAGTAGAATACCATGTGCAACTCCAACAGCATATGCCGAGAAAATGTCTCTCTGGCCCGCACCGTTATCGACTCGGAACCATAAAGCTATTGTATAAACTGGAACTTGAAAAAGACCATCAATGAAGACGTAATCATCATCACCATCAAACAATAATACCCCTCTGTGGTCACCATCATTGCCCCAAGCAGGGTCTCCAAACAATGCCCCATCATTATTTTGGCCACTATAGTCCTTAGCGACCGAGCCGGAACCTTCATCAAAGGTCCACCAGCCTACAAGGCCCGGGTCAATATCTTGGGCTGTACTTGTTCCCACTAAAGTCAACAAAAAAACAAAATAAGCGATAAAAATCGATTTCCGGTACATAATATTCCTCCTAATAGAAACAGATTAAAGATGTATTTTATCAATAAGCAATAAGATGCTTATAACCAACAAAATAATGTACATATCCTTACTAAATTTATACCAGATTTGCTATTTTTCTGTCAAGAAATTTATTCTTTGTTTGCGTCTGATTTATCCTCAATTTTACGTCTGATTGTAATATATAAAGTTAATTTGATCTAATTTATGAGGAAAAATATCTTAAAAATTTAACTCAAAAATAAACAAAGAACAGCCGATAATATATGGGTATCTATAGCATAATTTAATAAAGCAAAAAGTTTCTTAAAAAAAACAAAATATTTACCCAATTATACTAAACTATCCATTTTAACATTGACGATAGAACTTATTATTGATGGATTTTTGTGTTAATGGAGAATAGAAATATGGAGACATTAGTTGAACATCGTAAAGATAGCCGGAATACTGTTTCCTGGCCTATTAGTGTCTGGATGCCGGAAGCTAACAGATTTTTTAATGGCAGAAGCTGTAATATTAGCAAAACAGGTGTTTTTATTATACTGCCAGTAACGGCGCCTGTCAGACCAGGTCATATTGTAGAACTTAATTTTCCGAGAACAGAAACACTGGCGAAAGAAAAAGGGCAATTTGCCCGCATCAAAAGCGGAAAAGTTGTCAGAGTGGACCGCACGAATTTACTCGAAAGTGCTGAGATTGGGGTTGGTATAGCCTTTGAGTAAATAAAAATTTACAGCCATATTGGAAGAAATTGCGGAGAGATTATGGCTGTTGAAGACACGGGGTAGTGAAAAAGTGAAGATTGATGACTGAGAGGAGTCATCAATCTTTTTTTTATTCGAAGACATATATACATAAATAAAAAGTACACAATATACACCACATAGTAACAATTCCGTTAAGACTTGTTAGTAATAGATTTCATTCATTCATTAAAGATAGAAAATCTTGCTATTCAGTATCTCATAGTGTATTTTATGGCACAAATGCAGACAAAAGTTATAAAACTTGACAGTACAAATGTTGATTTATCAAAAATCAAGGAAGCAGCGATCTTGATTGACAATGGCGGACTTGTTGCTTTTCCGACTGAAACAGTCTATGGAATTGCCTGCCGGATCAAATCTGATTCATTGACAAAACTTAATGATATTAAAGGCAGAGATCCCTCCAAATACTACACATTACATATCGGCCAAAAAAATGAAATAACCAAATATGTGCCAAACATCAATCTTAGAGCAAAAAAGCTAATCAACAAAATCTGGCCTGGCCCATTAACTTTAGTATTTGAATTAGAATTTTCGGATATCAAAAAACAGCAAAATATTTTCGACAAAGATCTTTTTAAAAACCTGTATAAAAATAATTCCATAGGCATTCGCTGTCCAGACAACCCAATAGCAGCAATGTTGCTTCAAAAAACAATCAATCCTGTTATCGCCCCAAGCGCAAATATATCAGGCAAGCCGCCTGCGATTGATGCCAAGCAAGTCCTTTCTCAGTTATCAGGTAGTATTGAGATGCTAATAGATGCTGGGACGTGTAAATATAAAAAAAGCAGTGACGTTGTTAAAATAGGCAAAATGAAAATTGAGATTTTAAGGCACGGTATATATTCTCAAGCTCAATTAGATGCAATGTCAACAGTGAATTTTTTATTCGTTTGCACCGGTAACACATGTCGAAGTCCAATGTCTGAGGGAATATTTCGAAAATATTTGGCAGAAAAACTTCAATGCAAGGTTGACCAACTGGAACAAGTAGGTTATAAGGTTAGTTCCGGCGGAATCATGGATACGAGTGGGTTTCCAGCAAGCGCCGGGTCGATAGCAGCATGTGCAACTAAAGGAGTTGATATAAAAGCTCACCGGAACAAAGGATTGTCCAAAGAGCTTATCGAAGAAAGTGATTATATCTTCGCAATGGAGCCGATACACCAAGAGAGAATTATTGCTCTTAGTCATGAGGCTGTGGATAAGTGTTTTTTATTAGCAGGAAGTCAAGGAATTGCTGACCCAATAGGTCGCCCTCAAGAGTTATACAATAATTGTGCTGATATGATAGAAGCAGCCGTTAAGAGAAGAATTAGTGAGCTTGTGATATGAAGATAGCAGTTGGAAGCGATCATCGAGGTTTCGAAGCGAAAGAACAAATTAAAGCCATAGCAGCCGAACTAGGCCATGAGTGCATTGATGTTGGTACTATTAACAGCAATCCGGTTGATTATCCCGACACGGCATATTTAGCGGCCACGGTGGTATCACAAAAACAAGCCGATAGAGCTATTTTGGTATGTGCAACAGGTATCGGAATGTGTATAGCAGCAAATAAGGTTCATAAAGTCAGAGCCGCACTGTGTCATGATGAGTTAAGTGCACAAATTTCACGTGACCACAACAATGCAAATGTGCTTTGCCTGTCAGGAGACCAGGTTGGAGAAGTATTATTGCGCAAAATGGTGGAAGTCTGGCTTAATACCGAATTCAGCGGTGGAAGACATGAAAGAAGAGTTAAAAAAATACAAGCCATTGAAGAAGGCAAAGATCCACGCGAAATAAAAACAGCTAACATATAGTAAAAAACATATAGCGAGTAGTTTTTAAATTACGACTTACGTAAGGCAAATTCTGATATATATTTATTTTACAAAAGTTAATTCGTGGAGATTTTTTATTCCCTGATATTTCAAACGACCTTGTGAATCTATAAATATAAAGGGTGGGCAAGGAGGCCTGCCCCTTTATTTATGAATTCAAAATACTTTTGGCTGCTTCACCAATTGAGTAAGAACTCAGATTAATCGTTTAGAAATTTTTGTGATGCACAATAAACTTCTATTACAAAATCAACGGGGGTATCTTAATCTTAAGATGATTCTGTAATTTATTTCTTAAGTCTTGAGCAACTTTCGGGAACTGTTTAATGACATTAGTTGTTTGCTCGGGATCGGTTTTCAGATCATAAAGACATGGTCCCTTACCGGGATTTTTGCCCGTAACGTTCTGAAAATAGTGCCAATCCAGATTGTGAATCGCCCCATATTTATTAAAAACAGTGTAAACGTTTTCATGGAGCGAGGGAATTTCACCTGTTACCAACCTCCACATATTCTTACCATCCATATTTTTATAATCATCAATACCAAGCAGAGGAAGAAACGTAGGCATAAAATCGATGGCACTTACAAGTGCTTCAACACGTTTCCCGGCAAATTTCTTATCTGGATGTTTTATAATTAAAGGAATACGTGTAACACAAGTATTAAGAAGAGCTGGGGTTTTTTGGACAAAACCTTCTTCGCCAAGATGAGTGCCGTGATCAGTCGAAAATACGATGATTGTATTTTCCATCAAACCCAACTGTTCAACTCTTTTCAAGAGACGGCCTATACAATAATCACTGAATGTAACTTCGGCGGCATAAAGATCCCTGATTACAGGTAAATCATCTGGGCGAATGTCAGCGTTTCTAACTCCGTACCCAAATAAATATCTT
>JAVVFI010000414.1:2347-4541 GCA_032250555.1 Sedimentisphaerales bacterium | reverse complement strand
CCGGAAATGCTGATGTTAATGATGTTTCCAAAACTATTTATGAATCCGGGGGAGTAGTCGGTGCAGTCTGTCATGGACCAGCAGCGCTATCAGATATCATGCTGTCCAATGGAGAATACCTGATCAACGGAAAACAGTTTGCTGCCTTTACCAATGAAGAGGAAGCTATGGTTGAACTTGATAAAGTTGTACCGTTTATGTTGGAAGATCGTCTGATTAAACGGGGTGGTAAAATTGTTTCAGCAAAACCCTGGCAGTCCAATGCTGTAATTGATAACCGGGTAGTTACAGGGCAAAACCCGCAATCGGCACATAGGGTAGGCGAACTGATTGTCGAAGCTCTCAAAGCGGGCGACAGTGATAAGTAGTCGCAAGCCTGCAGATAATAGTAAGGTGTTATCGTAATATGTACTGAACGATACTTGACTTGACACTTGCGTAAAAGGCAAGTATCAAATCAAGTCCGTCTTCATACAATTTAATATATAGAAAGAGGCCAGTCAATTAGCTGTTAACTGGTCTTAAAAACTGGGAAAATCAACGTTCTGCCTAACTCCTGCATTTATAGATGCGTGTGGAAAAGTTAGTTGCCGATTCTGAAATGACAGGATCTTGGGATTCTGAATCACTCCCTCATCAATATTAATAGCTTTTCGGATCGTCTCGTTTTCTTTCCATCTTGCACGTCCTTCAAGTACATCAGGCAGGTGGACCAGGAGAGCAGCCGAGATAGATCGCGAGGCACTTTCCCAAAGATAACTTGGAGTATGATCCACGGCGTAGTAATCTACTTTTCCAATCTTTAACATTGGATGTTCAAATGTAGTAGGCTTGGCAAAATAGAAACCCATACCTTCATCGCAGCTTACATCAATTATCAGGCAACCTGGCTTGAGGTAAGATTTATCCTTTTCGGTTACAAATAGGATGGGATTATCAGGATTTTGAAAAGTTCCGTTTACAATGATATCTGATTGGCTGATTAAATCAAGTAGGGGTTTTTCAGTCCCATCATGTTCAATAAGGAACATTTCACCATCTTTGCTTTTATTCATACGCACATAATGACAATCAAGTACTTCCTCGCGTACTTCGTGGTCGGGTCGCAGGATGCAAATTGTGATATCTCTGAATCCACGTGCTTTGAGGGCATATATTGCCCCGCGACTGACAGCACCAAAGCTAAAAATAATCGTTTTACGTTGATTCCCGTAGTGCCCATCGATACCTTTAAGATGTAAGGCATGTAATATAGCACAATAGCCAGCTATTTCATTGTTCTTATAAAAAGTATGGCGGCCAATCTGGTCGTTGGGTCCCCAAACAAACATATCCTCAAAAGCTATAAGCGTCTGTTTGCGATCGATGGCTGTTTGAGTAATATCTCGTTGTTGTACACAATGTGGCCAACCCCAAAGGATTCCTCCTATGCGAAGTTCCATTAGATCGGATAAAACTGGTTTGGGAACGATAACTCTCCCAATATCGGCTAATAACTCGTGGCGCGTAGCCATACCACCTGTTAGAGCAATTATCTCTGAGTCTTCGATTCCGAGAGGGATCCCATAACCTTCTTCAAATATTAATTGACGGCGGACTTGTTCAGGAAGGCGAGATAGATGCTCTGGATGAATAGGCATTCGTTTTTCACCTTCCTTTAGAGACGTTCCAATCACTCCAAATGTAAGTTTGCTCATTTAGTTTTCTCTTTTCTTAAGACCATAAAGACATATGGTTTTGTGGTAGATGTACATGTTCAGACAAAAGAACATTTTCAAGGGATTGGAGTGTTAGTACAAGGCCTGGTAAACAATCAATAACTGTATCTAAATATACATTCGATTGAATTGAGTGGTTGTCTGAACTAATATTGAAAAGGATATTGTTTTTCAATTCAATCTCCTTAATGTTGTTCTACAAAAAGTGACTTTCAACGATTTTAGTACATTCTGCGGTAGTTATTATTACCGCTTCGGTTACCATTGTCATTTTTTGGCTTTGCTTCATTAACTCTAAGTGTGCGTCCATTAACCTCTTTACCATTGAGATCACTGATTGCAGCCACAGCTGAATCTCTTTCTGCCATTTCGACAAAAGCAAAACCTTTTGGTCTGCTGTCGTACTTATCAGTAATGACGTTAATGGTTGTAACTTCACCAAAAGCTGTGAAAGCTTGGCGTAATTCTTTTTCAGT
>JAVVFI010000414.1:0-2337 GCA_032250555.1 Sedimentisphaerales bacterium | reverse complement strand
AGACATATTTCCGATGTGGATTTTCATCCTACACTCCTTGATTTGCTTATCTCGAAATTAGAGAGCTAAACGAAAAGCTTTCAATTTCAAAAAAGGAAATTCATTGGCGCTTAATTGCGCGGTTTATTCGAGATTTAGCTTTAAAGGTGTATTGTGAGTTAAGACAAAACTTCAAAAAAGATCGGGCTCAAATAATTAGTTACCACTAAGTATATCGGTTGTTGCGTGAAAAACCTACGATTGATTTTGAATACTTATGCAATTTGAAGTAGGCTTTAAAGAATAAGATGTAAATAATTAGCTTATTTTGTCTGAAAGATCTAACAATGCAAATTCAAATTGCAGAGGATAGGGGAGGACGACACATCTCCGGCCTATAAAGGCGTTGTAGTACATGTAGATATGATAAAGCGGCCCCTACGAGACACTACTTAATCAAATTGTACCGAATGATACTTGAGTTGACAGCCATCTATCTCTGAGAGGTTTTTGTTATGCTGCCGTTTTTTCTTCTACCGTCAGTTTTGCCTTTCTTGCAGATTCCAATCCGTAAGTAAAGGCCGCCATCGGGGTTCGGCCTTGACACCGTCTGCCCTGATGCGTTCGATCCTGATTGTAAGATTCCATTCACAAATCCAGCTCACTCTGAAGATCCTCAGTTTTTGTGAATGTCCTCTTTCTGAATATCGATTTGTAGAACTCATCAAAAACCGTCTTGTGGAATCTTTCGTTGACAGAGCGGCATGGCTAAAACGATTGAGAAAACAATCTGTTAGCTCGCGGCAACGCGTGACTTAACAATTGCCATCCGAGTCCAAACATGGAACAAATTAGGACACATTCAGTATAAAGTGAACTAGTGTGTATTGACGTAACTCTTTAGTAAGGAATGCAAATCGATGAAAAGTCATATTAGCCTCATTTCAGCGAGATTGACGATCTCTTTCGCGATACTTTCACTAATGGTATCCACCGCGATTTTCGCTGAGTCCACTGCTGGCAGCAACAACCCTGACTCAGCTTCGCGTCCGGTGGAGACGCTGCTCAAGGCAAGAGCCGAGCAGTCGAGTCAGAAGACACCGGATGACTTCAAAGCAGCAAGTCGGCAAGGTCTGGAGGAATTGGTAAGATCCGGGATCGCCAAGTCGGCACTGAATTTCGGCGACAAGATGCCGGCATTCGAACTACCGGACGCACACGGGAAAACGGTCTCCAGTGATGATTTTTTAGCCGATGGTGCGCTCGTGATCGTCTTCTATCGTGGCGCCTGGTGCCCCTACTGCAACCTCTATCTGCACGCTCTTCAGGAATATCTCCCCGAGTTTGAATCGCTGGGGGCGTCGATGGTGGCAATTTCCGGCGAGCCGCCGGACCGGTCGCTCGAGGTCGAACAGAAGGACAGTCTCACGTATCCGGTACTCAGCGACACTGCCCTGATCGCATCACGCAAGTTCGGGATTGTCTATGAAGTACCCCAGGTCATTCAGAAAGTTATGACCGAGCGTGGGTTTGACCTGAAAACGTACTACGGTACCGACAAGGCTGAACTGCCGCTGTCTGCCACCTATGTCGTCAATCGGAACGGGAAGATCATTTACGCTTATCTCGATCCGGACTACAAACTTCGAGCCGAACCGGCGGATATTATTGCTGCCCTGAAGAAAAACAAATAACAGGGATTTCAGCAACCGGATGTGGTGCGACACAACGGAATAATGAAATCACTCCCATAGGGTGACTGGTGACGGATACCAGCTCGCTCGAAGGTTGAGAGGGGAATCCCGATATCGGCAAGCATGATCTCTCCGGCGGCTAAATTGACAAGACCGATCTTGGGTAGAGCCAGGGTCACCGTGCGATTAGCTTTGACCTATACGCCGGGTGTTTCTGCAGTAGTCGAATCAATACCAGGGGGAATGTCAAGTGACAGCACTGGCACAGCTTGGCATTTGCACCAGCCGATTAGATCTCTGGCGGTTCCGCAGCGCCTGCACAACCGACTCCGGAAGCTTCATCATGCCGGCTATGGCCGAATGAGCCGCAACACAATACTCGCAACCGTTCTCGATACTGACCGTGAGGAGTACTACCTGCTGTTCCAGCGCATTGAGACCGGACTTCTCGAGCGCTTTGCTAAGATACAGGTATGCATCGAGTGTCACCGGATTGTTCGAAAGCATGCCGTAGAGATTCGGCACGAAGCCAAGCATCTTTTGGACGGACTGAAGTGTGGTTTTGGCCTCTTCCGGAGCGGTCTCGATAGTGTTAACCGGCAAAGCGTTACTTGTTTTGGTTTGAGTCGTAGTCGTCATTGTTTGGTCCTTTCTATTCAATTAT
>JAVVFI010000413.1:0-4567 GCA_032250555.1 Sedimentisphaerales bacterium | reverse complement strand
GGCCGGCCAGATATGCGTTGCCGGTATCGAGGTTAATGCCGATGGCGGGGGATTTGACGAGGTTGTAGATACGGTCCAGGCCGTCAGGGGTTTTGGAGTATTGCGCGTGTGGTTCGAGGCCGATTACAACGCCCCGGCGCTCTGCGACAAAGGCCGCTTCCTGAAGAGTATATTTAATCAATACATGATCCTCTTCTTCGGTTGTCCACTTGGCCTTGATGCCTTCATCGGTATTGATTACGGGCACCCCTATCTCGGCGGCGACACGAATCGCCATTTTGATGTACTCACCATGAACCTCGGGCCTGCCCAGAGGGCCGTGTGACTGCAGAGCGGACATTTTCAACCCCGCTTTGTCACAGGCATCCTTTATTCGGTAGGGGTCATCAAACATCGAAACCGTGTGGAAATAGCCGGCCTCGCTCATGAGTTCGCGTCCGAAGTGAACCATAGGCTCAATGTACTCGTAGCCCATCTCGGCAGTTTTCTCAACCGCCCACTCAAAAGGTTTGTCGCTGCTGCGGGAAAATTCCGTATTTAAGCCGATAAATATATTGCCCATTTTGTAAGCTCCTTAATTTAAATGGCTAATTAGTGGTTGACTGAACTACCTTGAATATGTTTTCAGACAGAAATTCGCTTGATGCTTCACATCAACCAGTTTCCTTCCTGGATTCCCACTTTCGCGGGAATGACAGAGTGGTACGAATTTCTAAAAACAATGTAACAGCAGCCTAAGGGATTTTTTGGCTACTAACCATTGACCTTACTCGTTTATAGATGCCAAGGGCTCCGCATTGGCCGGGTCAACATTCGATTCGCTTCATCATCATCGATGAAGCGCTCATTGATCGTGTCCCAATTTAATTTTCGCTTCAGTCTTGTTGCGATTTCGGCGATCAAACCGAGATAGGAAGCTTCGTGGCCTGCTTCAACGGGAGAGACCGGATCTCGGCGTGATCGAACACAATCCAGGAAATCACGATGATGGTCCTTAGATTCGTGGAGATGTTTCTGATCAGGCTTAATATTTACCTCTAATAACGAAGCCGGCTCGGCCCAAATTCCACTGCGGTTGACATGGACCCAACCTTCGTCACCCTCAAAGCGACAGCCTTGTTTATTCGGATTGCCAGTGTCCGTATAAGTCATTTTCAGGCCGGTGCGGTAGTTAAACTCAGCCTGCCAATCGTTGATATTGTCGGTGAGGCCGTCGTTGCGATAGCTGCCCGTGCACGTAAACTCAAACGGAACACTGGTAAGAGCGGGACAGCCCCAGTTTGCGATGTCCAGATGATGAACCCCCCAGTTGACGATGAAACCGGCGCAGTAATCCCATATCAGGTACCAGTCCGGCCAGGCATGTCTGCCGGCGTTGTAATGCTTCAGAGGGGCCGGACCAACATACATTTTGTAATCAAATCCCGGTGGAATCGGCTCTTCGGTTGTAGGTTTGCGATATGTCCGCTTATAGGACGGCCCTGGCGCAGCTACCTTGACTGTTTGGAGCCTGCCAAGGTATCCATTTCGCGCAAGCTCGCAGGCGAAACGGAACTTGCGGTCCGACCTCTGCTGTGTGCCGGTCTGGAATACCCGGCCATACCTCCGCACCGCCTTTCGAATCGCCTGGCTTTCTGTTACCGCGACACCCAGGGGTTTTTCGCAGTACATATCTTTGCCGGCTCGTGCGGCTGCAACAGCCATCAGGGCGTGCCAGTGGTCCTGAGGAGCAATCACAACGGCATCAATATCATCGCGAGCGAGCAGGTCGCGAAAGTCGTTGTAGGCAGAGCAGTCCCTGTCGCCATAGTGCTTATCGACAATATCTTTGGCTTTTTGCCTGCGCTCGGCAAAAACATCACACACGGCTACAATCCGCACGTCCTGGTTGCCCAGAAATGCGCGCATCTTTGCAGTGCCCTGGCCGCCGAGGCCGATACTGCCCATCACGATGCGATTGCCCGGAGCAACAGAGCCGGAGTTGCCTAAAGCCGAAGAAGATACGATATATGGAAATGATATTGCGCCGGCAGCAATTCCTGCTGTTTGCTTAAGGAGCCGACGCCGACTAACTTTTTTTTGTCGGGACATCACTATAATCTCCTCGAAAATAACGTATTTGAAACCGTGCGGTTTAATATCCACACGGTTTCAAATTTTAATAACTCAAGAGGCAAAACTGCGAATACTATGCAAAGGTATTATTTCGCCTCATTTTTTATTCACAAATCCTACTTTTTGAATTTGGTCCATTTCTGCTTGCTGTTGGCGCTCGCCAGGACAGTCTCTATGAACTGCATGCCCCGCAAACCATCGTCCACATTCGGGAAGTCCAGTGCAAGCTGACTCGGCTTTTTCCCTTCAATTTTGGCCCGGACGGTGTCGGCAAAGTTGAGGTAATTGTTTGCAAAAGCTTCAAAGAAAGCTTCGGGGTGGCCGGAAGGCAATCGAGTGCACCGGGCAGCCGCAGCGCTTTTGGAGCCGACATAAGGATTGCCCCGCTTCCAGACCTGCTCAGGAGCGTTCGGGAATTTTACATACAGGTAGTTTGGATGTTCCTGATGCCATTCCAGCCCTTTCTTTTCACCATAAACCCAGATGGCTATATTATTCTCTTCGCCGATGGAAACCTGGCTTGCGTGCAGAACACCCTTTGCACCATTATTAAATCTTAGCAGGATATTGCCATCATCATCCAGACGACGACCCTTGACAAAGATACTAAGGTCTGCACAGAGTTCAGTAATCTTCAGGCCCGTGATATATTCCGAGAGGTTCTCCGCATGTGTGCCAATGTCACCCATAGATCCGGCACCGCCGCTTTGCTTAGGGTCGGTTCGCCATGCGGCCTGCATCTGGCCTGTTTTCTCAAGCGCCGTGGCCAGCCAGCCCTGGGGGTATTGTACGACTATTTTGCGAATCTTACCTAATTCACCTTTTCGCACCATGTCCCGAGCTAATTTGACCATTGGATAGCCGGTGTAATTGTGCATAAGGCCAAAGACCAAGCGGGACTTCTTTACGAGTTTTTGCAGCTCCTTCGCCTCTTTGACGTTGATCGTCATTGGCTTTTCGCACATCACATGGAAACCGGCCTTAAGAAAATCTCTTGCTATAGGAAAATGCCAGTTATTCGGAGTGGTAATCGCGACAAAATCTATTCTTTTACCCGGGGCAAGTTTACGCTCGCCTTCAATCATCTGCTGGTAGGTACCATAGACGCGCCTTGGGTCGAGAAGAAGTTCGCGTCCCATCTGCTTTGATTTTTTTGGGTTAATGTCAAAGGCCCCGGCAACAAAGTCGATACCATGATCCAAACTTGACGCCTTGCGGTGCACTTCACCTATAAAGGCTCCGGGTCCACCACCAACCATTCCCATTTTCAATTTTCGGTTGAGTTTCATATTTGCTCCTTTCAATAATCCATCGAAATGACATCCTTTACAATTACAGAGATTTTGACCAATAGAAAAGTGAATATAACCTAAATATTCCCCTTCCGCAAGGCCTCTTAGAAAAAGAAATCATTACAAAATAACCCCGTCAACATGTTGAAATAAATAGTTAGTTTGAGATTACGGCAAAGTTAGAGTTGACAATAATTACTCATAAGTTATAAATCTTCTAATGAATCACCAGTAAATCATTGAAAATAATCGGACAATAGCAATGAGGAAAATATGAAAACCGACATTATCCCGGTATCTGTTGATGTGTACTTTATTCCTGTGGAAACAAGGGTGCCCCTTAAGTTCGGGACACAGGTGGTAACTCATGTTACCTGTGTGCGCGTTTGCGTGACAGTGGCGAACAAACAAGGCCAGAAAGCCCAGGGATGGGGAGAAACGCCACTCAGTGCCGAATGGGCATGGCCGAGCAGCAGTTTGGGACACAATGAAAGAAACGAGGTGATGGAAGATTTCTGCCGGATGCTTGGACAGGCATGGGTAGAGTTCAACCGACAGGGACACCCTATGGAATTAGGGCATGATTTCATTGAATCGATATTGCCCGGTCTTCTCGGTCAGCTCAACGACAAATGGACAGAAAAGGTTGGGCCGATGCCACATCTGGCGGCTTTGGTTTGCAGCTCGGCCTTTGATGTTGCCATACACGATGCCTACGGCAAGCTTTTAGAGCGGGATGTGTACTCGACATACAATGCCGCATTTATGAATACTGACCTGTCTCACTTCATCGAGCCGGCGCAAGATTCAGATGTATCATTTGCGGGCAAATACCCTGAAGAATTTTTCGCTGCCTCCCCTGCGAAGGCTTTGCCTGCATGGCACCTTGTAGGCGGTAAGGATTTGCTTGATACCAGTGAGCTAACCGGCAAAGAACCTGATGACGGGTATCCGGTTTTGCTGCCGGAGTGGATAAAACGGGATGGGCTGACGTGTCTTAAAGTAAAACTGCGAGGGAATGATTCGGCGTGGGACTATGAACGGCTGATCAAGGTGGGCATAATCGCTCAGGAAAATAATGTTGTGTGGCTAACCAGTGACTTTAACTGCACGGTCACCGACCCGGTCTATGTGAATGACATTCTTGACAGGTTGGTGAT
>JAVVFI010000412.1:0-4594 GCA_032250555.1 Sedimentisphaerales bacterium | reverse complement strand
CTCTCCATTTATTTCGGCCCACAACTGTCCGAGCACAGACGTTCGATACTTGATGTTATTTGAAACTCAGGCTTAGACTCTCCGCCAGTAATCCCCAGCCGTCGACAAGAATAAATAATATCAGCTTTAAAGGCAGCGAAATCATCATTGGCGGCAGCATCATCATGCCCGCACTAAGCAAAACACTTGCAATAACCATATCCATCAGTAGAAAAGGAATAAACAACAGACAGCCTATTTCAAACGCAGTGCGGAACTCACTGATTATAAACGCTGGAATAACTATGTGTAAATCTACATCCATCAGGCTTGTTGGAGGGGATATTTTTGCCATACGCACAAAAAGAGCCAAATCGGCTTCTCTGCACTGTCGAAGCATAAATTCCTTGAAACAATTGCCTGCCCTCGCACCTGCAGTTTGAAAATTAATCTCGTTGGTAATATAAGGCTGGATGGCGATTGTATTGGTCTTGGCAAATGTAGGAGCCATTGTGTACAGTGTCAGAAATAAGGCCAAACCCATCATTGCAATTGTAGGAGGTATGCTCTGGGTGGTCAAAGCACGCCGAATAAAAGACAAAACAATAACTATCCTCGTAAAAGAAGTCATCATCACCAAAAGACTTGGCAAAATCGCCAAACCGCTAAAAATGATGACAAGTTTGACAGGCGTCGACCAATCTGTGCTACTTTCTGCATTAGTCGTAGCTTTATCTATAACCGTCATCAAATCTGTAAGGCTTGGAATTCCATTAACCGGGACACTTGTTGGCGCACTATCGCCAATTTGCCCTGGGATTGCATTGATATCCTGGCCAAAAGAAAATCCAGAAGGCGCCGCAACAACAAAAACCCAAAAAAATACTTTAACAAGCTTACCGGTCATTGACATCCTCAATTATTATCTATTTCCTGCATTGACAACTCCGTTAAGACACTTGTTAAGTCGGCCAATCTTGTGATGCTCTCATTTGTACTGCCTATAAGGAACCGCCGCTCCCCAATCTCCAGCAGATGCACTGCCTTGCGAGGTCCAAGGTGGACAGTTTCAGCAATACGAATCTCTTTGCCTGACAGTTTAGTAATCTTCGGTAGAAATCTTTTTGAAACGTAAATACTCCCTACTCCCAGAGCTACGAGGAACAAAATCGAAACCATAAATTTAAAAAACAATTCTAGGATACCTGACCCATTATTCGAATTCGTTAAAAAATCGGGATCATTTTCAAATAAAGATTTAGCTCTGGATTGTGATTTTTCCAATTCCGTTCCACCACTGTTAGAAACTGGCTTTTCAGCATCGGCAGACGATTGGGCAGAGCAGAGCATTATCACACCACAGCCCAACATAACTGGTATTAAAAAAACAACGATTTTTTTCCTGCTTCGCACCATATCAAAAAAGACCAAATAAGATTACTCATGCCCAATCCACAAACAGAGTGTCTTCTGATTATTTAGTGAGCAAATGGCGTGCCGAAATGTGAAAAGGTCATTAGCAGGTCTTCAGCAGGATTTTTAATAATAAAAATGGCTCATAATCAAACAAAATGTCGAAAAACTTTACAAAGCCTTGAATTAATCATCCACTCTGAGAACCGCAATTAATATCTGTGACTCTTTGGAAATAGGGCTATCCTGCTTCACCCAATCACCTCCCGGCCCAGTTCCCCACCAATAAACAGACCAATTGGACCACCCCCCACTTGAACTGCGTTGTATTTGGGAATCCGATCCCGAGGATAAAATACTCCGCAGATAATCTGCCACCGCTTTTGCGCGCTTCGCAGAAAGTATCCACTGCTCTTTTTCGGATTTCTGATCATTGGCTAAACCAAGCACATAAAGCTTCACGGGCCTGGAACCATAATTCTGCTGCAACTGTGAGGAGAAGCCACCTAAGAACTGTTTGGCAGACTCATTCAATTGTGCATCACCCTGCCCAAAGCGAATGTTAGTTACTGTAAAATCGGTTTTATTCGCAGCCATTACTGACGGCATAGACTTCATAGATTGGTTTAGTTCATTGAATAGCTTACGTATTTTCTCCTCTTTTGTATTTATGCTCCTGCCGACGAATATTTCATTAGGTTCGTCCATATAATACTTGACTTTATAATAACCTAAATCCGGTTTTGGTTTTCTACCCGCTAACATGCCAAGCCCAAAAGTTTTAATTGCATAGGAAAAGGATTCCCTGCCCTTGTGGAACATTTCATCATCCTGTACTGTTGCAAGACTTAAGAGCATTACGAAAAATGTCAGTAACAACGTTGTCATATCTGAAAACGTAACGATATATGCCGGAACTTTGGGCTTTTCTTCCTTGATTGGCTGACGCTTCAATCGTAAATACTCCGTTCTAACAATACTATCTCAAGTGTACGTTCAGATTTCATGCTTGTACGAGAAGGTTCACTACCTCTAAGGCCCTCTTGGGCAAGAATACTTCCTGCTGAGACGCTGAACCAATTCTTATTAAGATTCTGACTACTCGAAAGATACTCCAAGACAGCCCATGCGCGTGATAAACCGAGCTGTTCAGCCCCTCCTATACCGGCCAGACCATTTTCACAAATAACTACACGACTGGGGACTTCCTTTAGGAATGATGCCATCGTAGTCAAAATGCGACGACCTTCAGCCGAAATAAGAGCACCATTACCCCAAAAGACTTTCTCCGATGAAACTGAGAACATTTTCCGACTACGGAAATCCGCAGGCGTTTCTTTTTGTAAATTATCATCCAATCCTTGATGTAAAGTAGGCTTTTCACTGCCTTCTCTCAGCTCCGGTGTCATTTGCATTTGCTCTGTAGGCAGAACTGCATCTCTATTTATTTCTTTCGACTGACTGGTATTTGGAAAAGCATCCATGAAAATTATTTTTAACTTCCGAAAAACCTTCTCATCAAAAGAAGAGAAACTTAAAAGAAGCACAAAGAATGTCAACAGCAGCGTCATACAATCACTGAAAGTTACCATCCATTCCGGTGCGCCTGGAGCTTCATCTTCTTCTACTTGTTTGCCAGCACGTGCCATTATACAGTAGCCTTTACTTCTTCCCGTCTGCCCTGTGACATAAATGACTGCAGTTTTTCCCGAACAACTGTCGGATTATCACCTTGTGCAATAGAACAGATACCTTCTATAATCATCTCTATTGTCGTCGCTTCCGCTTTTGAATAAATCCCCAGTTTACCAGCCAACGGGATAAAAACCAAATTGGCGGCTAATGCACCATAAAAAGTAGTCAGCAAAGCTACTGCCATTCCTCCGCCAATTGCATCAGGCGAATCTAAGCCTCTAAGCATCTGCACCAACCCGATAAGTGTGCCTATCATCCCAAAAGCTGGTGCGGCCGCTCCCATAAACTCTAAAATCTTCTTACCCGTTGAATGGCGGTCCTGAAGGTTCTGAACCTCTACAGACATGAAATCCCGAATTTGTTCGGAATCCCTTCCATCTACAAGCATCTGCAAACCCTTAATGAAAAATGAATTGTCTAAGTTGGGAATCTCCTGTTCCAAAGCCAGTGCTCCGTCACGTCTGTTTATGGCGGCGAAGTTCACCATTTTTTGAATCATATCTGACTGTGACGGTATCTTCGAAATTATTGTCTTCTTGATTATCGAAAATATTCCCAAAAACTGTGGCAGCGAAAAATGTATAAGTGTAGCGCACAGCATACCACCCATGGTAAGAGCCAATGAAGGAATATGAATAAATGACTGCCAGCCACCACCGGCAACAATAGAACCAATAACAACCAAAAAACCAAGAAGTACTCCTATTATCGTTGCAATATCCATTAGACTATTTTCCTTCAACTATCTGTTTTAATCTCTGGGTCAAAAATGCTGCCAGCTTTGGCTCTGTATTGGTTAGCTCGCCCAGCAGTTTGGCTGTGGTTCTCTCGGTCATATAATACAGAATTTTTACGGCTTCATCAAAACCCCTGCTCTGGCTATCAATCTTGCCTGGCTGCGTCTGGCTCGTACACATACTTACCAATATCTTGCTGGCACTGGATGCATCCATCTTGTCATAAGTAGCTGCTATCAATACAAGGTTATCCTTCTCTGTCTGGGCAACTTCAAGCCTGGTTTTAAGCAGCTTGTCGCGTTCGCTCTTAATATCTGCAACAATTGTAGCAAGCTCGATTCGCAGATTATTAAGGTTTTGAATATCTTCTTTTAATGCATCTTGTGTTCTCTGTAATCTCTGTTCCCGAACAGCAAGGTTCTGTAATTTATCATCATACTCCTGAACTTTTTCCCGAACTTCAAAGACAAGATTCCTTAGCTGCTTTTCTGTCATAGCTTTTCTATCACCACCAGAAGCCGTACCTATGATGCCTGTCGAGTCTGTTACAGGGCGAGGTATCTCTGGAACAGAATCCATGCTCACAATCTCCGGCTGTATTGATTCATCGGGGTCCTCTGGTGGAGATGGAGCTGTAAACCACCCTGTGGCAAATGCTCCGGCAAAACTCACCAGCCCTGCTAAAGCTGTTATAATTATCAGTTTCTTGCTCACTGGTTCTTCTCCTAACTCTTTGTTTTTCGAACAAACAAAACTGTAGCCCCTTCATC
>JAVVFI010000411.1:0-4669 GCA_032250555.1 Sedimentisphaerales bacterium | reverse complement strand
CCTGTCGATTTGGAAAAAATCGAAAAAGAAGTTCTTGCCGTCTGCAAGCCAACTGGCTGGAAAAAATTCTCCTTGGAAGCGTTCTTTCTGTTTTTTGCGTCTTTCACTAAAGTCGCGTAGAACAGGATCAAGCTTTACAGGATCTACTCCTATAGGGTCCCAACATACATCAAAGTCAGCCGGAATAGTCTTTTCCGTAATAAAACTACCATCAAGAAATATTTTTCTGCATCCTGCCTTACGCAGAGATTTTACGCCATTAATAAATCCACAATAAAGACGTTTTCGATGGTCAGAAGTTGCAAATCGAGCTTCAACCTCCTTAAGTGTTGCATTATGCACTCCCGGAGGTAACACTTTCCAAGGACCACCAATATCAACAAATTTGGGTACCATGACACAACTATACTGTTGTGTTGACGTTAAGTCAATAATATCTTTTTTTACTTTTTTATGAGAATTTTTTGAGTTACAGATTTTATTTGAAAGATTAGAAACATCTAACAAGACCATTCGAACTGAGGCTGGGGAAAAATCAGGAATTATTTTTATTAAAAAAGGATTTACAAAAGGATATATCCGATATATAATTATGTCTATGAATAGTAACTTCATAATTTGTTCTTCAATTCGTACGGCAGAAAGCCTTAGCCTGCTTCTACTGCGCCGTTAGGCGCAAATAATATATCCCCAACAAAAATCTATTATAATCATTCGTTTTAACCAGAAACTGCCCGGATTATGCGTTAAAATAAATAATTCGTGGCAATTTTACGCTGTCTGGGACATAATTGGCCTCAAACAGTAATAAGAAAATTTGGAGAATAAAGCAGATGTCCGAAGAAAAAGTATTAATATTCGACACCACCTTACGGGACGGCGAGCAGTCGCCGGGTGCTTCTCTTTCGATAACTGAAAAGCTCGAAATAGCCCAGCAGTTGAAAATTCTGGGCGTTGATATAATCGAAGCGGGCTTTCCGGTATCCAGTCCGGCCCAGTTCGACGCGACCCGGCTGGTAGCAGAGCAGATCCGCGGCCCGGTAATAGCAGGTCTTGCCCGCGCCAACGAAGGTGATATCGAGGCGGCCGGAAAGGCGGTAGCCCCGGCCAAGAAAAAGCGAATACACACATTTATCGCCACCTCACCGGTGCACATGGAGCACAAGCTCAAAAAGAAGCCGGATGAGGTCCTGAAAATGGCGGTCGCAGCCGTGCAGTGCGCAAAGAATTTCGTCGATGACGTAGAATTCTCGCCGGAAGACGCATGCAGGAGCGAGATGCCGTTTCTGATTGAAATATTAGCGGCGGTCATCGAGGCCGGAGCAACAACGCTGAACATACCCGACACCGTCGGCTATATTTTGCCATACGAATACGGCAAAATCATCGCGCAGCTTAAATCGGATGTGCCCGGCATAGACAAATGCGTTATAAGCACGCACTGCCACAACGATCTTGGTATGGCAGTTGCGAATTCATTAGCCGGTGTGCGAAACGGAGCCAGGCAGGTCGAGTGCACAGTGAACGGCCTTGGCGAAAGGGCCGGCAACGCTGCGCTCGAGGAAATAGCTATGGGCATCCGTACGAGAGCGGACTTTTTTGTATCGCTTACTACGGGTGGATTGTCCACTAATATCAATACGAAGGAAATATGCCGCACCAGCAGTATGGTTTCGCGGTTGACCGGTTTTGTAATTCAACCAAACAAGGCCATCGTCGGCGCCAACGCCTTTGCTCATGAGGCTGGTGTCCATGTCGATGGGGTTTTGAAGGAGCGCACAACGTATGAAATTATGACGCCGGAGAGCGTCGGGCTGGGTGGTTCGCGAATGGTCTTAGGCAGACATACCGGCCGGCACGGATTTGTCGACAGATGCAAACAACTCGGCTTCAAGCTCACCAAGCAGGAAATCGAACATGCGTACGAAAGATTTCTGGAGATAGCCGACAAGAAGAAGGAGGTCTTCGATGAAGATTTGACAGTGTTAATCAACGATGAAATCCGTATCGTAGAGCAGATTTACAAGCTGGAGTATCTACATGTGGCCTGCGGAACCGGTACACTGCCGACCGCGAGTGTAAAGATTAAGACCAAAGACGAAACCCGGCAGGCGGCGGCCTGTGGTGACGGGCCGGTGGATGCGGCTTATGAAGCGATACGGGAAGCTACGGGTCTATCGCCGAAATTAGAGAACTATTCGATCAGAGCCGTCACCAGCGGTAAGGAGGCTCTCGGTGAGGCCACTGTCAGAATTAAAGAGAACGGCAGGACGTTTATCGGCCGAGGCATTTCGACGGACATCATAGAAAGCAGCGCAAAGGCTTATGTCGATGCCATCAACAGAATGGTCTCGGCGCAGAATAAAGGTGATCAGCCGGAAGTAAAAGTGGAACTGTAAAACGCTTATGAGTAGAAGCGTTGACGTTTTGAAAGAGAGACTAAGATTATGGGTATGACAATAACGGAGAAGATTTTTGCACGAGCGGCCGGTAAAGAGAAAGTTATGCCGGGCGAGCTTGTGGATGCGAAGATTGATATTGTGATGTGTCACGATGTTACGACGCCGCCGGCGATTTCGATGCTCGAAGAAAAAGGTATCGACAAGGTTTTCGATGCGGAAAAAATCGTTGTGACACCGGATCATTTTCAGCCGGCCAAGGACATTAAAAGCGCTGAGCTTCACAAACGGCTGGACGGCTGGGCGAGACGGCACAAAATAAAATATTATTACAAGATCGGCAGGGCCGGGGTATGTCATGCACTGCTGCCGGAACAGGGGCATATTCGACCTGGCGAAGTTATCGTCGGCTCAGATTCTCATACATGCACATACGGGGCGTTTGCGGCGTTCAGTACGGGTATTGGTTCAACAGATGCAGCGGCGGCGATAGCGACCGGGCAATTATGGTTCAAGGTGCCGGCATCGATGAAGTTTGTTCTTAACGGTTCACTCGGGGTGAGTGTTTACAGTAAAGACGTTGTTCTTGCGGTTATCGCAAGAATCGGCACGGACGGGGCGCTTTATAAGGCGATGGAATTTGTCGGGCCGGCCCTTGGTGAAATGTCGATGGAAGCGCGAATGACTATAACGAATATGGCAATCGAGGCCGGAGCGAAGAGCGGCATAATCGGTTTTGATGAAACTACAAAGCAATATCTCGATGAGCATCTGAAAGATAAAACCGACTATACCGTTTATGAATCAGACACCGACGCGAAATACGAGAAAGAAGAAGAATTCGACTGCTCTGCCATCGAGCCGATGGTTGCTCTGCCGGATCTGCCGAGCGGCGGTGTGCCTATCGGAGAATGTGCCGGCAAGGAAATGGACCAGGCATATATTGGAAGTTGTACGAATGGGCGAATCGAGGACCTTCGAATAGCGGCGAAAATTATCAAAGGTAAACAGGTGGCCATACGCACACTGATTGTGCCGGCGACACCAACTATCTGGAAGCAGGCAATCGATGAAGGGCTGGTCGATATATTTTACGAGGCGGGCTGCGTAATATCGGCTCCGACCTGCGGGGCATGTCTGGGCGGTTTTATGGGCATCTTAGCGTCCGGGGAAAAATGTGTCAGTACGACCAACAGAAATTTCGTTGGAAGGATGGGACATCCGGAGAGCGAGGTCTATCTGGCCAGCCCGGCAACGGCGGCGGCAAGTGCGATAGAAGGGAAATTAACCAATCCAAGAAAGTATCTATGAGAAATTAAATATTAAAAATCAAAATGCAAAATGACAAAGTAAAAAAAAATAAATCTGAAGAGGTTTTTGAGCAATATCTGGATTCAAATGGTTTCCAAGGCGAATGGGTTCACGAACCTGAAATTAAAGGAAAAACGAAGAAAATCGATTACCTTTTGAATTGGAAAGGATGCAAGTATTTTTTTGAGGTGAAAGAACTAAAAAAGAAACCCAGCGAACAAACCGGGAGAGCTACATGTATCGACCCATATTCAAGCCTTCGGACGAAGATAAACGACGCTCGAAAACAGTTTAAGGATTATAAAGAATACAGTTGTTCACTTGTGGTTTTTTGTGTTTCTGATAAGACGTTCAGGTCCGATCCACGTATCATATTCGGCGCTATGTTGGGAAACCTGGGCATTTCAGCAGAATTCGATACTAAAAGAGGAAGGATAATCGAAGGTTCGAAAAGAGATGCTTTTTTAGGCGGAGGGAAGATGATCGACTACAAAAATAGACAACGACAGAACACAAAAATAAGTGCCATTGTCATTTTGGAACAATTTCTCGATAACATCGAAGTAAAGAAGGCGATGATAAATGAAACGAAAAAGCACGGTAACAAATTTGATATGATAGAATGGATCCAGGTTAGACTAAATCTCAAGAGGACCCATCAAGTTAGGTGTGTACCACGGCTCATCATGGTAGAAAATCCTTTCGCACAAATACCATTTCCTGAGGACTTATTTAATGGACCATTTGATGAACGTTGGAGGTGGGACGAGGAGAAGAATGGCAAGATTGAAAGAACTTTTGTCGGGGATAAGCTGAAAGAGTGGGAAACTCTCAAAGAAAATACTCAATAAAGTCTAAAAAACAAGTTCAAATGACAAAAAAATAAAATTGATTGTACAGAGAAGAATTGTAATTTTTTCTTTGATTTTATTTGTTGGAAAACTGATCGCCTATTATCT
>JAVVFI010000410.1:0-4687 GCA_032250555.1 Sedimentisphaerales bacterium | reverse complement strand
CTCGTTTGGATGCCTCGCGTCATTAGGCGTTCCTGCATGGCCTGCCGCCCCGTTAACAATATAGCCGTCGTTATCATCCGCGTACATGATCCACACTAATCCAAGCTGCTTGAGGTGGCTCAGACAGACTGCCCGCTTACCCTGTTCTCGCACCCTGCTAAGTGCCGGCATTAAAATAGCCATCAAAACCGCTATAATCGCAATCACCACCAGCAACTCTATGAGCGTGAACCCCCTCGGAAATCCCTTTATTCTCCGATTAGCAATCGCTGTTCCTGCCGATTTTTCCGATATATAATTCATTGGAACACTCCCGCGTATTTTGCCCTCCATACTAACAAATCCGCAATCAGTTTTCAACCCGGCCAGATTGGTTTTAGTTGATCACGGATTTACATGGAAGTGATGGAATTGATATATTCTTCCAAATTAGTATATCCATCATTATTCCGGTCGCCGTTACGATCTGCCGGATCTTTTGGATTTAATTGATTTTGTTTTTCCCATTGATCGGGCATACCGTCATGGTCGGTGTCGGTGGGGGCTGGTGTGCTTTTCAGTTCCGGCCAGCCGCCAACGTCTTTCTGTGAATCAATAATACCGCTCTTTTTTGATTTATCGGGCATGACATTTTTTTGCTTGTATGTTGGCCCTTCATAAGTTGCATAGCCATTACGGGTTTCTTCAACAATGCGTGCATCTACCGCATCGCGTTTGGGCAATGTGGCGCCTGCATTTCTAAGAACAGAATTGTAGGCTTCTTCCGCAGTTTGCTGCTTAATGGGCATAGATGGCCACGGTTCATCAAGTTTAAATACTGATTTTGAGGGTTGCACACCACCATTCCAGTTATTGGCTGTAACCGAGGCATTGCCCTCCATAAAGTTTTCGGCAATATACCATTTGCCAGAATCAGCGTCTCCATTGCGCGTCGAAGGACCGGCAATGCGGTGCGATACATCGCCTGGTTTAGTTGCAGGTCCTGGTTTATAATAATTGGCCACCATATTGATATTGGAAAAACTAAACTTTGCATTACCTACTTGATGTTTTTCTCCACCGTAGCAACTGTTATAACCCCAGTTGTATAGCACGTTATTTCTGTAATCGGTATTTCCGCAACCTGAAGCAAAGCGGGGATTACGGCTGGTGTGATGTGCCAGCAGGTTATGATGATAGGTGCTATAGTTTGATCCCCAAATACCTCCAAATCCATGTGTACTCTTAACGTGGTTGGAGTTGAACATACTTTCCGTAATCAAGCACCATTGGACCGTTATGTTTTGGCAATGGTAAATGGACATGGTCTCGTCGACACTCCAACTGGCCGACACATGATCCAGGATAAGGTTTTTGACATACCTGGCTGATACGGCATCGGAATCCTGTCCCGACTCGTCGCCAAATCTTACCCTGATATACCGGATGATCACCTCATCGGCACCAATCATGAGTGGGTATCTTTTGACACAAATACCATCCCCAGGCGCGGTTTGCCCGGCTATGGTGATATAGGGATTACGAATAACCAGATTACGCTTCAGGTCTATTGTACCCGACACCCTGAACACAACCGTTCTTGGTCCTTTGGCCTCAACCGCAGCACGCAGGCTGCCCTCGCCAGAATCATTGAGGTTCGTTACTTCGTAAACCTTACCGCCGCGTCCCCCAACAGTATATTTTCCGTATCCTTCGGCTGTTGGGAATGCAAGCTGATTCTGGGCGAAACTGGTTGCCGAGCAGAAAAGTAAGATTACTGTCAGCAGTGCGTTCTTATAGTTATTCATAAAATGACCTCCCAAATAAAGTGTTCACATGAGTTATATGAGTCAAATTACTTAATCTCAGCCACTACCCGCTGATATCTGGTTAACGGCGGTGCACCGTTATCCGTTACCTCGCAGACAATATGGATGGCTTTCCCTTTGCCGGCACCTCGGGGCACCATGAACGAGGCATTCTGTTTCCTGGCACCTTTAATTTCAACGGTTCCCTTGTAGGAATCCGCTTCCTGGTATTGCCACCAGCGATATGTCAGCTTATCTTTGTCCGGATCGCTTGTGCCCCGAGCACTCAGTTTCACCTTCGCCCCCGGCTGCACCTCCAGATCCGCCCCATGGGCCAGCGCAACCACTGGCGGATGATTTGCCTGCTTATACGATTTCACGCACCAGTCGGCCCGTGATGCAAAATCGTTTTGAAACGCCTCCATCCAGCGCCAGATGGGTTTGAGATATGCTGTAAGCTCAGCGTCATTTTTAATTTTCTTTTTGATGCGGTTACGCCCCCAGGCAGTACTCGTATACCATCTCCCCTCGGGATACTTGTAGCCCTCCTCGAGAACAGGATCAAGCCAGGTGTTGTCGCGGACTTTAACATAGCGGCCACCCCAACCGCCCCAGTCGGGATTGTCCAGATTTCGCAATCCGACCGGGATTTCATGCATGTACGAAGGTGAGTCGCCCTCGGACCTGAAATCCCCATCATCAAATCCCGACTTTTCCCCCTTTTGAAATGACTTGTACAATGCACACAGGGGACCGTGGTTCTTTTTAATGTTTTCATTCATCCACGATCCGACTAAGAACTTCTTTTGCTCTGCGGGTAAAATATCTTTCCAGAAGTACGCGAAGGCTACGAATTGATCGGAGATAATAGTCAGAATGTTATACTTTCCCCATTTGGGCTTAATGTATTCCTGATACGTTTTATCCTGCTCCCAGATAAAGAAAAAGCGACACTTTTTCGCCACGTACTCCATCTTATCCGGGTGGTCTTCTTCGATGGTTTTCAGGGCACCGGCGATGGTGTTCATACCGCCCCAAGCCTGGAGCCAGATGGGACGGTCGTTTGTTTCGTCCAGGAGAACCTTGACAATGTGATCCGAACCGGGAGTGGCCACCTTCATATCACCCTCCGTGTCCACGTTTCCGAGGAACGTGATAGACTTAAGGTACTTTGGTGTAGGATAGCGACTGTCATGTTTGATCAGATTGGGATAGATTTCCGTGTAGGCATCCAGGTATTTCACATACCAGTTGTCCCCGGCCCATCTGTGATCATGCGCGTGGTATTGTGAACTCGTTGAGATAATACCTTCGATGTCAAAATCATTGGCATAGAGCAGGCACCGGACGAAGGAACACTCGTCGTCAATCTCTGCGTCGCTCGTGATGATTACACGAGGCTTCCCCGCCACGGCAAAACTCGAACATATCCCAAGCACCATCGCCGCCAACACCAGCTTCTTATTCATGGATTCACCTCGTATTTTAGTATTTAGTATTAGGGGAAATTGGACTTTTACACCGATGCATGCGAGCTGCAAAGTCACGCAGGAAGTCCTCCCGCCGCTGGCTGACTGTCTTTGCACCAATGTGTTGCCCTTCTGCTGCATCCTCTGATGGATCATCTGTCCACCAGTTAGGTAGCTGCAAGGACGGATGCCTTGCGACGTCCGGCGTCGGTACAAAAGACGTAATACCACCTGTCTTCCCATCGAGTTCGGGAACGTTGCCCCGGATCGTGAAACTGTAAGCCTTTGCGGCTTTTGGGCAGAAACGGAACCGCATCGTCCCATCGCCGGGTACATGGCCGGACAATTTTTGATTTTCCACTACCAACACGGCCTCGGGCTGCTCCGAATCATCATTGCCGATTGGTAACACAAGCTCTAGAACGCCAAATACCTCCATGCGATCTTCTTTTGTCGTCATCCGGTTAAAACAGTTATACGGACGTTTCCACGCTTGCACAAATTGCCCACCCCAACCAGGTTGCGACGGGTCATCGGGTGTGCCACGGAGCAACCATCCCACGGATGGTGTGTCACCCATTTTGATATCGCCCTTCTTGCTGACAAAGAAATCACCCAGGAAGCCTTTGCCGGCAATGTGTTGAGAAACGAATGCCTCATTGCCCCATTGGCCAGACTGATTGCCGCCCGTGAACCAGCCGCGATAGGTCGCGTTGGACTCGATGATCCACAATTTCGGATGGTGTGTCACTATATATTGAAATGTGTCTGGCCCCCATTTCTTGTTCGGCCCGCCGATCCAGTACACTCGCAGCTTGGGCAGGATCTCGGGTGCGTCGTGAAGCGCCTGGGCGAGATCCTCAATGCCGCCCCAGATCAGGACATGGAGCGGCCGCGGAGTATCTCGCCGAGCGCACTCAACGATCCACTGTGATCCCTCGGTTGACCGTCGCACACCAGCGTAGGGAGCCCGCTCGGTCTCGCCCTGTTTGGTGATTGCACGTAGCGTCTCAGGCCTGGGGTAATGATCAGAATACGTCTTCAGATTGATATAATCTTTCTCATAGCAATCAATGACTTGTAAAATGTGTTTTTTGCGACCGGGACCGTAGGGCGATGAGACAAGCCCTTCGATGTCTAAGCAGTCCGCATAAACGAGCAAATGCACCATCGACTGAAAATCGTCCGGATCTGTTCCTCCGATGTCCGTCGAGATGAGTACGCGGTAGCGATGACCGGCAAGAGCTCCGCTATGAGAGACCGACTTTCTGGATTTGTTCAACTTCGCTGTTTCTGCGAGAGCACATGTCGTTGCCAGATAGCTCAATGCCAGAATGGCAAGTTTGATTGTTTTCCAGGTTGCCATGTTAGTCTTCTCGTTTTTGTAACCGTTCACGGGTATTTTGAGCGTATTGAGCAACGCACTCAATG
>JAVVFI010000040.1:0-20484 GCA_032250555.1 Sedimentisphaerales bacterium | reverse complement strand
TTTGTGGAAAATTGCCGTTGCTTCGGCAGCAAGAGCGTCTGCTCTTATTTTCTTGCAATCAGCGGTCATAACATCAGCGGCTTTGTGATTAAAGGCCCCGGCGGTGTGTTCGGTCAGGAGTCTCCTAAGATCGGCATCGGTGATTATCCCGGCCAATTTCCCGCTTTTGTCAACAACCATTACAGCTCCGTGCCGCTTTATATCTCTGGTCTTTTGGAGCAATTGTTCTATCGTATCGTCAATAGCCACGAGAGGTAATTTTTCTCCGGGCCTGAACAACATCGATTGTTCGACGGTCATAAGCTTTGCGCCGAGCGAGCCGCCCGGATGGAATCTTACATAGTCCTCAACACTGAATTTACGCGCCTTCATCAGGGTAAACGCAAGGGCATCACCGACCGCCAGCATACAGGTTGTAGAAACACTCGGGGCAACGCCAAGGGGACATGCTTCATTCATCGGACCCATAGACAGCACTATATCGCTATGCCTGCAGAGCGTTGAGTCGATGTCGCCGGTTATCGCAATCATTTTAATCCCCTGCTGCTTAACCAGATTTATCAGCCGAGTAATTTCATCGGTTTCCCCGCCATAACTGAGGACCATAACAATATCGTTTTCCCTGAGCCTGCCTAAATCGCCGTGTACGGCTTCGGCAGGATGAAGGAAGTGGCTTGGCGTTCCTGTCGAAGCCAGAGTAGCGCTTATCTTTTGGCCGATTATACCGGCCTTGCCGATTCCGCTCACTATGCAGGAACCGGTGCAGTTATAAATCATCCCGCAAGCCTGTTTAAAAGAAGCATCAACAATCGGCGTGACAGAGATTATCGCATCCGCTTCTGCGCGGATTACTTTTCTGGCATATTCAAGGTCAAATTCCACGTCCCGGCCCCATATCAATCGAATACTCACCACCGGCTATTTAGTTTGGATTAGCGACTATGCTTGTTACAGTTTTACGACACTTCCCCGCTGGTCGTAACAGACCAAATCGTGTTTTTCGCCGGCATAATTTGAGGCAGCGTGGATAATTACACGTTTGTCGTTAAGATGTTCAACCTGTGAAATGGCGGCCCGCTTGGTATTCTGGAGATAATCAGAAACCTCCGGCGAGACAAACAGCTCGATACGTTTTATATGCTCTTTCGACGCCGATAAGTGCAATATTCGAATAAGCTCGATAGCCAGCGACTCATGACTTTTTATAACGCCGGTCCCGCCGCAATGCCGACAAGCCAGATATGTTGCCGACTGCAAGGATGGCCGCATTCTCTGGCGAGTCATTTCCACAACTCCGAACCGGCTTATGCCCAATATCCTCGAACGGGCACGGTCGGTTTTGACAGCGTTTCGAAATTCCTTCTCCACGGCTTTGCGGTGTTTAGCATTACGCATATCAATAAAATCGCAAATTATCAGCCCACCAAGGTCTCTCAATCTAAGCTGACGCGCTATTTCAGTGGCGGCCTCAATATTGCTCTCATAGGCAGTTTGCTCGGCGTTTTCCTTTTTTCGATACCGGCCGCTGTTGACATCAATCGAAACCAAAGCCTCGGTCTGCTCGATGATAATCGAACCGCCCCCTTTCAGCTCGACCCTGCGAGACTGGACTTTTGCAATCTCGTCCTCAATCCGATATTTGTGAAACAGCGGAACTTTGCTGTCATAATAAGTAACTTTTCTTTTCAGACGCGGAGCTGCAATGGCAAAAAATTCCTTGATTTTACGAACCACACTTTCCGAATCACATATTATATTGCTTATCTTACTGTTAAAGACATCTCTCATCGCCCTGATGACCAAATCCGATTCCTGATAAATATCGCCGGGGCTCTTTTCTGTTTCCAAGCGTTTTTCAATGGTCCTCCACAGCCGGCCGAGATATCTCAGGTCGTTTTGAATATCTCTTTTCGAGCATCCCTGTCCGGCAGTCCTGATAATGAAGCCCAGCCCCTTTGGCGGCTTGCTTTCATCAAGAATCTGCCTGAGTCTTTTGCGCTCATCCTCATCATCAATCTTATGAGAAACACCGTGCTTCTTCATCCACGGCATCATAACCAGATACTTACCCGGCAGAGCAAGATATGTGCTAAGTGTTGCCCCCTTTGTTTTCAAGCCTTCTTTTGTTACCTGCACGACAAGCTCTCTGCCCTTACGCAGGCAATCCTGAATGGGAGGCCGTTCCTTTAGTGCTTTCCTTCGGCCAATGTTCTCAGAATACTTTGAGCCCGCCTTTGAAAAATACCGAGGGTGCAGGTCGCTGACGTGAAGAAAACCGTTTTTTCCGATACCAAAGTCGATAAAGGCGGCCTGGATACCGGATTCAATATTCGCCACTTTGCCTTTATAGATATTACCGACGTGACTGCTCAGACTCGTTCTTTCGATGTATAGTTCCTCAAGCGAACCCTTTTCGATGACCGCCACACGGCACTCTTCACTCTCGGCAACATTTATGAGCATCTCTCTCGACATTTTGTTTTCCCGCTTTTATTTATTATTTTCTAAAATGATTATTTTCTATGGCCCTGAGTCGCCAATCTTTTTATTATCATCAATTGCTTTCCCACTGCACACTTGCACGTCTAACCGGCAAGGCAAGCTTTTCATCATCGAGATCGAGCAGCTTCAAAATCTCCTCGACGCGTATCGAACCGGCCGGGGTGATTTTGCATTGGACAATTATACCGTCCTTGCCCAATTCAATCGATTCAAAAAAATCTCTGACATCAATATTCTTTACTTTCGAAGCCCGATTCCTGATTCCGGATTTTGTTTTTGCAGTCTG
Source organism: Sedimentisphaerales bacterium (assembly GCA_032250555.1). Taxonomy (GTDB): domain Bacteria; phylum Planctomycetota; class Phycisphaerae; order Sedimentisphaerales; family Anaerobacaceae; genus NIOZ-UU13. Next base: position 17,696 of record JAVVFI010000040.1, on the reverse strand, counting down.
CCGCTGGATTTTAATGCTATCACTTGCCAATAAGCGCTCAATCGTCGCCTTCAATTCCTCGTTGAGATATTTCCTGCGAACCGTCAGCACATACTTTGCCGAACACGGCTGGAATGATGCTTTCCCTTCAACAACACTTACCGAAAGCAACTCAAAGCCCTGCGGCAATTGCGCACCTATGCTATCGTAAACTTGTTTCGTTATACAGTCGTTCTCTTGCGAGCCTTTGCTCCTATGTATCCGAAGACAGAGCATCTCGTCATCCGAGGCAACTCCGACGGGCCTGGGCAGGGGCAAGGACAATCTCGGACGAGGATTGAAACCCTGAGAGTACCGGATTTCCATACCCGCCCGAACGCAGGCCCGCTGGAAAACGCTGAGCGTCTGGGCATGCGAAATAAATCTCAGAGCCCCCCCTATCCTGAATTTAATAACCAGCATTATAGTTTCATTCGAAACTGGAATACGCGTATCTCCTTTAAAGCGTTTATATATACAGCATAGCATTATGGCTGAACGTGAACGAAAAACAAGCTTTTTTTCTCTTGAAAATCCTTCTTCTTTACTGTAAATACTTTATCGATACAAGAATATGGGATGTAATTAGTCAAAAAAACGGTTAGTCTGCCATTAGCTATGAGTGAAGGGAATAAAATTTTAGATTTAATTAGATTGGCGGGGAAGAAAAAGCGCCTTTATCTGCCTCATGCTATTCGGCAAATGTCTCGACCTGATCGTATGATAACAACGGATGAAGTGCGTTCTGTCATAGAAACTGGGAAATTATTGAAGATTATCCCGAGAATTCACGGGGACATAGTTGTCTGATTCTTGGAAAAGGGAAAAATGGGCGACCAATACATATCGTTTGTTCTGCAAAGGACGAATTTCTTGCGATAATTACTGCATATATTCCGGACCCTAATGATTGGTCTAAAGATTATAAAATGAGGGCAAAAAAATGAAATGTATTCACTGCCAAGCAATCATGAAACAGGGAACGGCCCCACTGCATATAGACAAACAAGGTTGCCACGTAACATTGGATAATATTCCTGCCTGGGTATGCCAGCAGTGCGGAGAGGCATATTTTGAAGAAAAGGAAGTGGACGCAATCCAGGATTTAATCCGAACAGTTGAGCAGAAGGCCAATAAACTCGCCCTGAGCGCATAATTCAAAATCTTAGTAAGTTTGTCAGGATGGGCTTTAGCCTATGTGGATTGTTGAACCGAATCAGCGTTTATATAATCGGACGGGCCGGTGGGTTATATCATTATAATGATAGGAGACAATACTTATGAGTCGTAAAGTAACGAGAAAGAGGACGGCTTCGATTCCTGAGGACATAAAGAACGAGGTTGAGGCAATCGTCGAACGTTTTAACAGGGAAAACTCCCGGCGGGACGACTGTTTTTACCAGGTTCAGTTCAGGGGCAAGCATTGTTATCTGAACCGTTCGGACTATGGCAGTTTGGGGCCTATATGTCGGCTCACATACACCGGCAAGATGGACGATTGGGAATTCGCCATTTTCAAGTGGAGCTCGGAAACATACGCTCCCAACGAGTGGTTCTTTCCGGGCAGTGAGCTTGTGGATGGCACCCTCAAGGGAGCTATGAGAGCGGGTCTGGAAGCATACCCCGTATAACCAGCGCCTGAACTAAGACGTCCGCATATGACGCGCCAGTCGTCAGTACTGCGAGTAAGGGATCCGATGTTTTTGATTTTTGAAAATTCACAATTTATTAAATCACCAGAGGTTAATTTGTGATTACGAAAGCTGGAATGTTATTGGCAATAATCGGCTTTGTTGGAATTCATATTGGCTGGAGGGCAAATGAATGGCGCGAGCACATATTGATGGAAAAGAAGAATCCAAAAGTAAGGAAACTTCATTCGCAGCTAAAGACGAAAGGCACGATAGCCATATTATTCATTCTTTTTTTGTATGTTTTAGGCTCAATTTTCATTTACATTGAACACCCTTTTGTTTGGCTACTCATTTTAGAAATATTGGTTTTGGTTTGGTTAACTAAAGGAGTGGTAAGCTTGATTAGATCGAAATATTCCAGAAAGATTAGGCTGCTCGATTACTTATATTCCCCATATTTATTTGCTTGGAGGCGCGACCATTTATCAGGATACACTGATGAGCAAATTGCTATCGCAATTTGCGAAGCGTCCGGAGTAAATTTTAACCAACTATCAATTTCCGACAAAAACTTAGATCGATTTCTCGTTGAGCTATGTAATCGTACGCGCCCTAAACACGAAGTAGAGCAATACCCAGAAGTTTTGAAGCAGCGACATAAAATCGCGGATGATATGGTTTGGTCAAAATAATTTTTTCGAAACCTAATTGGGGAATAACAGGTACATCCGCCTATGCTACTCTGCGAAGTGGGTGGCTTCGTAGTACGATTGACTGGAGAATGTGAATATGGCAATGATACCACGACAATGGGTTTACAGCCCTGGGCCTGCTTCACGAGTGCCGGATGCGGTAAAGGAGCAGGTCACGGCCAAAGCCAGCGAAATCATCGAAACAATATTTAAGCCACAATACTTAAAGCCGCCGCCCAAGAACCCAAGGTTCAACTACGTCGTCGATATCTATACGAAGTGGCATAGGAATTGCCTGCTCTTCCGCGCCAAGTACGCCTGTCCGGGTCCCAATGCGCTATCGCCGTTTTTCGAAGACAGTTTTACGCGACTTGCATACATGGCGAACGGGCGTTTCAACTTAGCTTATATGCGGCACGCAGGCAAGTGGCAGGAAGTGTTCACCGACCTTTCGATGGAAGAGGCATTTGACGAGATCCGGAACCAGCCGTTTTTCCATCCTCCTGGTTGAGCAGATTGTAATGACTCAGCGAATGAGATTTTAAAGTCTTAATATTGTTTTTTGCCGGCTTATCCAAACATGCATTTGTTGATTATGTCATGAAACAGTTATATGTTACTAACAGAGAGCAATGGCGTAAGTGGCTGAGAGAGCATCATAGCGGAGAGGATGGTGTATGGTTAATTTTCTACAAGAAAGAGACACACAAGCCAACTATTGATTACGAGGATGCAGTCGAAGAGGCGTTATGTTTCGGGTGGATAGACAGCATAATCAAGAAGATTGACGAGAGAAGGTACGTACGCAAATTCACTCCGAGAAAAGATAAAAGCAAGTGGTCAGCGCTTAACAGGAAGCGGGCCAACAAAATGATAAAAGAAGGAAGGATGACTGACGCTGGGCTCACAAAGATAGAGACAGCCAGGAAAACAGGGCTATGGGAGAAGGACGACAGACCCAGAATATCATTCGATGTTCCGCCAGAACTGGCGAAGGCACTGGCTAAAAATAAAAAGGCAAAAGAGAACTTCGACAAACTCGCGCCATCCTATCGCAGGCAATATATCGGCTGGATTGCGGTTGCTAAGAGGGCTGAAACGAAAAAGCGGCGGATAGAAGAATCTATAGCTTTATTAGAAAAAGGTAAAAAACTCGGGATGAAATAAATGAAAGCAACAGAGCTTTACGAAGATATCAGAAAATACTGCAAGGCGAATGCAGACGAGGCCATAGTAAAAAAGTATTCAAGATTTTTTAAGGAAGGTTATGATGCCTACGGACTGACAAGAGAAAAGTACGAAGAGAAAGTCAGTTCGATTCTGAGTGCCAAAAAGGTTAATCTGAAATTAGTTTTGAGTACAAGCAGGCTTTTAGTGAAAAGCGGAAAATACGAGGAGACGAGCTTTGCGATTCGACTGTTGAACGAGTTTTCAGAGCAATTTACGGCCGAGACATTCAAGGCTGTCGAGAAATGGTTTGAAATCGGCATTATAAACTGGGGACATACGGATGCGCTTTGCGGGATGATAATCTCTGAATTTTTCAAAAGAAAAATTATTACCTTAGACGCCTTTGCGGATTGGCGAACGGCAAAGAATAAATATCAACGTCGTGCCGTGCCGGTTGCTATGATAGAGATTTTGAAAGATACTGCGAATTATAAATTTCTATTTGAGTTCATAGAGCCTTTAATGATGGATGAAGAGCGAATGGTCCGGCAGGGATTAGGATGGTTCTTAAGAGAAGCGTGGAAAATCAGAAAAAAAGAAACTGAAGCGTTTCTATTAAAATGGAAGAATGAGGCACCGAGGTTGATTTATCAGTATGCGACGGAAAAGATGACTGCTGAAGAGAAAAAGAGATTTAAGAAAGAGAAAAAGTAATATCCGTTAAGCATGATATAGGAGATAGCATCCAGACATCAAAAGGCTTCGGGCAGGATTTTTCTGGCGGCGGCACGAAGGTAGCTTGAAATCTGCCTTTCGGAGTTCATGCCAAGGACCTTTCTGGCGACTTTATTGCAGTCTTCGATTGTTACCGAGCGGATAATCTGCTTTATCTCCGGTATCATCGGCGCGGTAAGAGAAATCGTTCTCAATCCCATACCCAAGAGCAGCATAATGTGCTCAGGCTCAGAAGCCATCTCCCCGCAAACGCTGACGTCTATCTGCATCTTGTGGGCGTCCTGAATAACGGTCCTGATAAGCCTCAGCACCGCAGGATCCGCGGAGGAATACAGGTGAGAGACCAGTTCATTGCCCCGGTCAACGGCCAATGTATATTGAGTAAGGTCGTTTGTCCCTATGCTGAAAAAGTCCACATCCCTGGCAAGCGAATGAGCAGTCAGGGCAGAAGAAGGGGTTTCAATCATAATGCCCACTTTAATGTCCCTGTTGTATGCTATCGACTCATCGTCGAGATCTTCCATAACATCCCGCAAAATCATCTTAGCCTGCTTGAGTTCCTGCAGATTTGTAATCAGCGGAAACATAATCCTGACGTCACCGAGAACGGAAGCCCGCAAAATCGCGTGCAATTGGGTTTTGAACATATCCAGGTTCTGCAAACAAAATCTGATGGATCTGAGCCCCAAAAACGGGTTCGGCTCAGGAGCAAAACGTTTTCTTTGAGTATATTTATCAGCTCCGAGGTCCAAAGTCCTTATTACAACAGGCTTGTTTTTAAGAACTTTGACGGTCTTTGCAAAGGCCTGATAATGTTCTTCTTCGGTGGGCTCAGTTTTCTTGTTAAGATACAGAAACTCGGTACGGTAGAGGCCAATACCTTCACCGCCTTTTTGCAGGACAGTCTCGGCTTCATCGGGAAATTCGATATTGCCCAGCAACTTGATTCTCACACCATCGCGGGTTACAGCAGGCTTTTCTCTTATCTCATCGAGCTTGTGCTCAAGCTCTTCGAACTCCTTTGAGTATTCCTGGTACTGCTGGATTGTCTGCTGGCCAGGGTTTACAATAACAATGCCTCGGTTACCGTCAACAATGACAGTGTCACCGTCACTGACGTACTCGGTAAGGTCTTCGAGGGCCACTACGGCAGGTATGCCTAAAGAGCGAGCAACAATGGCAGCATGACTGGTTCTTCCGCCGGAATTGCTGGCAATACCTTTTACGAACTTCCTGTTAAAACCGGCCGTTTGAATAGGACTCAATTCCCGAGCAATAATCGTAACCTCTTCGGTCAGATGCCCGACATCCTCGCGTTTTTTGTCAAGAAGCTGAATCAGCAACCGCCTTTCAATATCATAAATATCGGCGGCCCTCTCACTGATATAAGCATCCTTTACTTTGGTAAACTGCAATGCAATATCACGAAGTACGGTGGATACAGCGTATTCTGCCGTTACCAAATCGGACTGTACTAAATCGGTTATTCTCTTTCTCAGGCTTCTGTCATGAAGAAAACGCAGATGCACAGCAAAAATATCTTTTATCTTGCTGCCCTCGGTGTGACCCTGCGATATTTCAAGCTCGGATAATTCGACAATAGCACTCTTGAAGGCATTTCTTACTCGTTGAATCTCAGTCGTCCGCTGCGAAGTTTCTATCGAACGGTGGGGAATCCGATAATCTTCGGAATCAATAATCAGCGCCCTGGCAATAGATATGCCCGGCGAAACAGCTATTCCCTTTTTTATTTCCATATTCAATAGTCAATAGTCAATATTGCAGGCGTAATCCGTGTTTTTTTGCGGAATCAAGATCACGGCGCCGGCTCACCAAACATCTTGTCTTCGACGAGCACTCTCAGTGCATCGACCACTTTGCAAGCGTCCGAACCTTCAGCTTTGATTTTCAGTTTGGTCCCGCAAGTCGCAGCGAGTATGCTCATCTGCATAATGCTCTTGCCATCCACCTGAGTTTCATTGTTACTGACAGTAACGTCACTTTTATACTGGTTTGCTATATCAACAAACTGCATTGCAGGGCGCATATGGAGGCCATCGGCGTTTTTTATCTCAACTTCCGCCTCGCAAATAACTTTTTCCAATGAATTCTGCTCAGCCTTCATTCTCGGGTCACGGGACCACTCCTTCAGGGACACAAACCAAGATTACTCCTTATTGCAACGACGAGCCTTCATCAGTCTCCCTGAGAAGGTCTTCGATCTGTTCAGCGCTGCGGCACTGTCTGAGAAAACTTCGGAACTTTTCATACTGCAAATTCCTGAAAATATTTTCCATCGCCTGTAAATGTTTATCCGGCTCAGTTGCAGGGCTGATTAAAAGTATTACCGAATAAACCGGCTGTTTGTCGAGCGAGGAAAAATCTATACCCGCCCCGCTCTGTCCAACCACAGCGACCACATCCTTAACGGCCTTATGTTTAACATGCGGAACGGCAACCCCTTTACCCATTCCCGTGCTTGCTTCGTTTTCTCTTTTGATAACGGCCCTTGTAATCGCCTTAGCATTATCTTTTCCGAGCTTTCCAGCTTTATCAAGTGAAGCAATAAGCTCCTCTATAGCACCATCACGGTCAGAGGTCTGGAATTCCGGAATTGTCGCCTCAAAACAGACAAAATCTTCAAATTTCATCTTATCAGCCCAAAATTATTCACAATAGTTTATCAAGCTAAATTAAAACACATATCCCAGGAACCAACCTACTGCAGCTCCGGACCAGGAGTGTGTTTATTATCTCGTTCTTTACTCTTTGCTTTTCTGAGCTGCCGTTCAAGCTTGTGTACGGCCATATCAATACAACGGTACGCATCTTCACCAGTTTCGGTGCCAATGAAAACCTTGCTGTGTTCGGCCCTCGCTATGACCTCAACGCTGGTATTACTACCGCCCTGATTGGCGTCAATAACCACCTCGACCTGATTGATACTATTGTAATACTTGGGAAGCTTGGAAGTTTTCTCTTCAGCGTGTTTTCTGATAGCTTCCGTTATCTCAATGTGTTTACCACTGATTGTAAAAAGCAATATTATTCTCCTTAACTAATTTTTTAGAATCTAAAATAACTTCCTTTTTTATTCCTAAGCTTCCGTCTCGGGCTTCGGTAAAGCAGCCTTACCCTGCTTCTGGCCCGGTGTAATAACTCCACCGCTGACGGTAAACCTAAACGCCTCCTCTATTGTCATATCCATATCCATGGTCTGCTTCTTCGGGACCATTATTACAAAGCCGGTAAATGGTGTCGGCGAAGTCGGTATAAGAACCGTCAGAAATTCTTTTCTGACGTTGTCCACAACCTTAGTAAGTCCGGAACCTGTAACAAGTCCCAAAGACCATATTCCCTTTCTCGGATACTCAACAGCAACAACTCTTGAGAAAGGCAGTTTTTCCTGCTCTTCCTGTGCAAACAAAAAATCAGTAACCTGTTTTACATAAGGATAGACCTTACTTAAAACGGGCGTGTTCATTATGAACTTTTCAACCATTCGCCAGAGGGTCCTTCCCACAACACTGGCAAATAACGCACCAATAATGCAAACGGCAATCAAAGCTATCAGAAATCCGGCTATTGAACCCCAACCATCTACCCAGTATTTTGTCCAGATTTGTTTTTGTTCTGCCCAGTATTTCTTCTCTTCTTCGCTACCTTCCGGGTTCCATTCGAGCCCCATAGAAAACATATGCACTCGAACCAGGCCGCGATTTATGTGAACACTGATATTGTTCTGGATGAACTGGTAGCCCCAGACAAATATCCCAATTGTCAGGATAGTCGGCAATAGTACCGCTAAACCACGGAAAAAATAACTTTTAAGCCGTCCCGCCATTGAATACTATTAAAAAACAGCCCCTGATCACTATCAATTTTATCTGTTTTTACACCCTGAAAGCCGCCAACAAAACGGCTTTTACCCAGAGCGCTATAGGTTAAACTACCGGCTTATCATAGTCAACAAAAAAGTCTTTCGGCAAATGAGCCCCAAGCAAATGTATCACGGCCCCCGGCAGAGAAGCAAGCATCCATATTATTCTCTGGCACATAACCAGAGCAAACGCCGCCTCTTTTTCGACGCCGGCATAATGTATAAAAAGGTAGGCAAGTGTGCCTTCGACCACTACCGCCCCGCCAACACTGACAGGCAATGCTCCCAGAACCCACGTCAGTGTGAAAAAAACATAGTAATATTTCAGGCTTGTGGTAATCCCGAGACTTTTCCCAAGAAACCAGAAGCTTGTGATTACCATAATCTGCAAAGAAACAGTCAGCACAAAGGCCGCAAGAATTGTAAGCGGGCTGCCAGAGTAAGCAATCAAAGCATTCTTAAACTTTTGAAACGCCCTGAGACTGTTGATTCGAATATGAAACCAGGCTTTTTGCAATAAAATCCGTCCCCGCCTGTTCAACAACATTGCGCAAAAAATCACTACCAATACCCCGATTGCCAAAATGATAATCCACTTGTATTCAATGAGAAGCTTAAGAGGGCCGCTTCGGCCGGTGAAGGTTACAGCTTCCGCCTGATTTCGCAGGAAAAGCATATAGAAGAAGCTCGCGATTATCAACGTGCTGAACAATCCAATAATCCGGTCAACAAATACACTCAAGGCCGCCTCGAACCTTTTTTCTGTGTGCTTGGTAACATACCAGGCCCGAACTAAATCCCCCCCCACCGAACCCGGCATAAAATTATTGTAAAACCAACCCAGGAAATTGAGTCTGACGGCAGCAGCCAAATTGATAAAAATAGATTGAGTTCTCAGCAGCAGCCACCATCGAAATCCAACTATTACCTGACTAAGTACGAAAATACTGAGAACTACAGCAAAAACAGCTAAATTCATTTGATGAAAAATCGAAGTTAAATTGCTCCATCTGTCTCCGCGAGATATCCACACTATAACCCAAATGATTCCAGCAGTAACAACAGCAATACGCAGAAACAGGAAGATATATTTACTTTTCTTGGTTTTTGTCTTGGGCATTAAAGCAGCTTGCCTTGAAAAAACTTGTTTTCACAGATGATAACCGGTAAGATTCACTTTTGCAATACAGTAAAAATAAGAATTTAGGAGACAAGAGACGTGAGTACACACAAAGACATCGAGGAAGGCGCAGAGTTTATCCCGAAATTCGATGATAACGGTCTGATAACAGCCATAGCCCAGGACAGCGAGACCGGCCAGGTATTAATGGTTGCTTATATGAATCAGGAGGCACTTGAGATTACAATTCAAACCGGCTATGGTACATACTTCAGCAGGTCGCGGCAAAAACTCTGGAAGAAAGGTGAAGAAAGCGGCCATGTCCAAAAAGTAGAACAAATATTAGTCGATTGCGACCAGGACTGTCTGATACTCAAAGTAACGGTTGATGCAGGCCAGTGTCATGTCGGTTATCGGTCCTGCTTTTATAGGGCTTTAAAAAAGGACACGGACAAAAAGCTGGAGTTTATCGGCGAGATGACCTATGATCCAAACAAAATCTACGGCCAAAAAAAATGAATTTTTTACCGCTCTCGGGCATTTCCGCTTATCAGAAAGAAAGTTAGTGCCCGAGTGCTTTAACAGTCAAAAAAAACCGGGTATTCTTTAATTTCACCGTGTTTTTAAGACGATAATAGGGTATCTTATTGCCTGTAAATAATAGACTTAGTGAGGAGTGGCAACAATGTTAGTTTTTCATTTTTTTGTTTTTTTCGGCGATAAATGAACGTTACATTAGGCGGCATCGTTGGCACTTATCTATAGTCTTAAGTCTTATTTTGTGCGATTTTAATAATTAACCGGAAGAAACGTGTCGAAATTAACAGAAACTTTCTTTTTCAGGAGGACCTAAATTATGAAACGATCTAAATCAATGGTATTATTTGTTTGCGTGCTGACATTACTGCTCGGCATCACACAGGTTAGTATTGGTGCTCCACCGGCTAATGACAACCGTCAGAATGCAAAGGCAATCGGTAATGTGACAAACCAGGCGTTCAACACAACAGAGGCAACATTCGATGGTCCCGAGATTTGTATGTCCGGCAAGAATATCTGGTATTGCTATACTGCCCCCTGCACCGGTGCAGCGACTGTCAGCCTGTGCGGCAGTGAGTTCGACACAAAGCTCGCCGTTTATAACGGCTGCAGCTCAACGCCGAGTTTGGGCAATATGATCAGATGTAATGACGATTACTGCAACAGGCAATCTCAGGTTGTTTTCCCAGTAACGGCCGGCAACAAATACCTCATCGAGGTCGGCGGCTACAACATTCTTGAGTCCGGTCCAGGTGTGTTAAATATCACCTGCAGCGGTGCGGCTACACCGCCAGCCAATGACAACTGGGCCAACGCACAGCCAGTCGGTAACATATCCGAGCTTGCCTTCGACACCACATACGCGACGTTCGACGGCAGCGGCAACTGTATAACCAGCCCGAATATCTGGTACTGCTATACTGCTCCGCACACTACCAACGTTACTGTAAGCCTCTGCGGCAGCGAGTTCGACACCATGCTTGCTATCTATAATGGCTGCAATACCTTCCCGATACTGGCCAATTTAATTGATTGCAATGATGACTCCTGCGGCAGGCAGTCTCAGATTACCTTCGCTGCGACAGCGGGCAATAAGTACCTGATAGAAGTCGGCGGCTTCGACACCGAATCCAGAACCGGTCCGGGAGTAATAAGCATCAGCAGCGATGTTATCCCGCCGGGAGGACTGCTTAACGACGACTGCATTAACGCAATTCCCATAGGCAATGTAACTAATCTGGCCTTCAACACCAACGACGCACAATTCGACGGTCAAGGCTACTGTATGACCACTCCAAACATCTGGTATTGCTATACTGCTCCAAGCACGGGTGCGGTTACCGTCAGTCTATGCGGAAGTTCTTATGACACCAAGCTCGGTATTTATAACGGCTGCAGCTGCAACCCTCAGCCTGGCAGCCTGATCGCATGTAACGACGATTTCTGCAGCAGGCAGTCCGAGCTTACCTTCGATGCAATAGCAGGTAACAAGTACCTCATAGAGATTGGTGGATGGACAGACGCCGACCATGGCCCTGGTATATTAAATATCAGTTCGCAAGGATCGCCTCCTCCACCGCCAAGCGGATCAAATGATAACTGTCAGAACGCAAAGTCAATCGGTAACGTATCAGGCCTGGCATTCGATACAAGCAATGCAACGTTTGACGGCCCCGGCCTCTGTTTAACAAGTCCGAACATCTGGTATGTCTATACTGCTACCTGCACGGGTGAAGCCACAGTGAGCTTGTGCGGCAGCGGCTACGATACCAAGATGGCCGTCTATAACGGAGGCGGCTGTAATCCGACACAAAGCAGACTGATAGAATGCAACGACGACTCCTGCGGCTGGCAGTCTGAGGTAACCTTCGATGCAACCGCCGGTCAGCAGTACCTCATCGAAGTCGGCGGATTCGGCGACAACAAGGGGCAGGGCCTTATAAGTGTCAGTTGCGAAGGCTCAGCGCCAACAGGACAATCAGACCTCGGCGACGCACCGGACAGCACAAATAATTTCGGGCGCAATATGACAGCATATCCCAAGGGAGGCCCTTCGGGAGTCAAGGCCTTTTATCCGACCGTCTATAACGACGGCAGAACCACAGGTCCTTTCGGCCCGATTCACCTGAACGCTGAAAGAGTGGTGGCCCACCTGGGTAAAGTTATTACCAGTGAAAGCGAAGCCGACAAAGGCCCGGACCAGGACATTACCAATAACATTAAACCCACAACCAACATGCCTGACAACGACAAGGGCGACAACAGTATTATCTTCCCTGTCAATATGCCAAAATGCCGCTGGACAACGCTTGACTATATCGTCAATGTTGTCAATCCGGGCACAAACCTCTGGGTCAATATCTGGTGTGACTGGAACCGTGACGGCGACTGGGACGATAACACCATCACCAACCCAACAATTGCATGTTCCAGTGGAATTGTATCAGAGTGGGCGGTACAGAATCAGTATCTTGTCAATTTGCCGGCCGGCTTAAACCAGATTACAACACCGGCATTTCTGTCATGGCATCCGGATACAGGCACCAAACAAATATGGATGAGGATTACTCTTTCGCCGAAGCCCTGGACGACCGGCAGTGCTCCGGGTGTCAGAGGTAATGCTGGTTCAGGCCCACGGGACGGCCACGAATTCGGCGAGACGGAAGATTACTACTTCATTCCGAATACGAGCTTCTCGATATGTGAAGATTACAACGGTGACGGTGTAATTAACCTCCAGGATTTGGCGGTTTTCACGACAGACTGGCTTGAGAATTGTCCGTAATAAATTCGACGGATATTTAATTTAAGCAAAAAGGCTGTGAGTGATAATCACTCGCAGCCTTTCTTTTTTGTTCTTATACAGAAAGTAAGGAACTCAAAGCTAATCGGCTTATTTGATTTCTTTCGCTGCATCCTTTGCGAAGTATGTTATGAGTATATCCGCACCTGCGCGTTTGATTGAAGTGAGCAGTTCCAGCATTGTCGCCTTTCCATCCAGCAGACCCGCGGCGGCAGAGTTCTTTACCATCATATATTCACCGGAGACGTTATAGGCGGCGAGCGGGCAATCGAAACGCTGTTTTGCCGCGGCGATTATATCCAGATAAGCAAGAGCAGGTTTTACCATTACAATATCAGCTCCTTCTTCAATATCGAGAGCAATCTCTGCCATGGCCTGCTCGGTACCAGAGGCTGGGTCCATCTGATAGGCCCTGCGGTCACCAAAGGCGGGTGCGGATTCAGCGGCGTCTCTGAAAGGGCCGTAGAAGGCAGAGGCATATTTGGCAGCGTATGACATAATCGCAACATCTTTGAAACCGTTCTCTTCGAGGGCTTCCCGAATAGAGCTTATCCGTCCATCCATCATATCCGAAGGGGCAACTATATCGGCGCCGGCCTGAGCATGTGAGAGGGCCATTTTTGCCAGGAGTTCACAGGTTGGATCGTTATCGACTTTGTTGTCTTTTATGATACCGCAATGGCCGTGGCTGGTAAATTCACAAAGGCAAACATCAGTAACAACCAAAAGCTCAGGGGCTACCTTCTTTATTTCTCTGATAGCCTTTTGGACAACGCCGTCTTCTGCCCATGCTTGTGAGCCGATGTCGTCTTTTGTATCCGGCAGGCCGAAAAGCAGCACTGCAGGTATGCCCAGAGAGGCAACTTCAACGGCTTCGGCGGCAATGGTATCAGGCGAAAAGTGAAAACAACCATCCATGGACTTAATCGGCTCCTTGATGCCGGAACCATCTCGCACAAATAACGGATACACCAAATCATCGACACTCAAGGTAGTTGTTCGTACGAGTCTTCGCATTGCACTACTGCTGCGCAGCCTTCGCATTCTGATTTTTGGAAAGCCCATAATTTACTCCTTCGGAGAAAGTCAAAATAACTAAACGAGATACTTATTTATATGTCTGCTCAATCGCATCAACTAATCCATCAAGGGTATGCTCTGCGGCTGTTATATCAATTTTTACGCCGAGAGATTTCAGGCGTTCGGAAGTTACAGGTCCGATCGATGCGATTTTGACGTTAGCTGAATTTACCATATCGCCGGGGATTTGATTAAAGAAAGCATTCACGGAAGAAGGACTCGCAAAGGTCAGCCAGTCAATCCGGCCTTCGTTGATTTCTTCAATCAGCCATTCGCTTTTGCATATCTGCTGCTCGGCTGTATAAACGGCAACATCCTGTACTTTAGCTCCGGCTTTTTCCAGCAGCTCGGCAAGCTCGTTGGAAGCAATCTTGGAACGTAACAGCAAAACCTTTTTGTCTTGTAAGTTCGTATGGGCGATTAATTGCCTGCCAAGCTCTTTGCTTGTAAAAACACCCGGTACAAAATCCGCTTTTATCCCGAACTCGCTTAACTTGGCCGCGGTTTTGCCGCCTATAGCAGCAATTTTTGTTGAGCCGAAAACTCTGGCATCTTTACCAAGATTCTGCAGGGCTTCAAAAAATACGGCCACGCCATTGCCGCTGGTAAAGATTATCCAGGCGTATTCGGTTATTTTCGCAAGTGTGCGCAAGAATTCGTTTTTATGCGTCAAGGCTTTGATTTTTATTGTCGGGAATTTCTTCGGGTTACCGCCGCGACGAATAATCTTAGAAGCAAAATCGACATTGCCGGGGACATCCCGTGTTATGACAATATTCCTGCCAAACAGCGGGCTTTGCATAAACCAGTTAAGCTGCGTATCACTACCTGCGACGGCGCCGATGACCACGATAGCTGGCGGTTTAATTCCCGCCTGTTTGCACTTTTGGCTTATATCGGAAATCGTGGCTTTTGCAACTGCCTGTGTGGGGAAAGTGACATTAGTAATTATCGCCGCCGGAGTATCGGCGTTCATGCCGTTTTCCATTAACTGAGCGGCAATATAATCCAGATTGCCGATTCCCATATAAAAAACTATGGTGCCATTGAGTTTGGCGAGCAGGGGCCAGTCGATATTGGTCTTCTGCCTGTCCGGGGCCTCGTGACCTGTGACAAAAATCACCTGTGAGCTAAATTCCTTGTCAGTCAGCATGATACCGGCATAGGCGGCGACGGCGATACCGGATGATATGCCCGGTACGATTTCAAAACCGATGCCGTGTTCGATAAGGACGGCAAGCTCTTCGTGACATCTGCCGAAGATGCAGGGGTCGCCGCCCTTTAAGCGTACGACAGTTCGACCTGCCAGGGCCTGTTCGAGCATCAGCTTGTTGATTTCTTTCTGCGTAAAGGAGGTGCCACACGCTCGTTTGGGCACGTGGAGAATCTCGGCACTAGTGGGAGCAAACCTCAACAAAGCCGAGTTCGCTAATTTGTCGTAAATAATGCAGTCGGCGGCTTTGAGGGCTTCGGCGCCGCGAACAGTAATCAAATCGGCCCTGCCCGGGCCGGCCCCCACAAGATATACAAAACCTTTTTTCATGGCATACAGCCGTTTGTTAATAGTCCTTAGTTTATAGTTTGTTGTTAAGATACCAAATTTGCCGGGAGAATGCCATTGATTTTGTCAACCACAGAATACTGCAAACTACAAATTATTCGGATTGATTATTTACAAAGCAGAATTGTGACAATTGTTGGTTTGCCGGGAAATTGCATTTTAGGCGGATTTTACAGCTAAGTCATGACAAGTAAGTAAGACTGTGGTATGTTATGGGGGTTGCTTTAGATTAATTTCACTATGATAACAATAAGTTAAATACGAATTTCATGAGAAGCGTCAGGAAAAAGATAGATTGGGAAGCTCTTTCCGATGAGGAGCTTCTGCAAATAAAAATTCGCGATTTCAACTTATCTATTCATGAATCTCCGTTAGAACCTCTCATCGAGAACCTCTACAACGAACTGGATGCAAAGGGCATAACGTTTCGTCCACCGTGTTATCTCGCTGATGAATGGCTGTGTCCCGACAGAGAGCCGATTATTGGAATACCTTTTTGCCTTGCCCATCCGAGGCTCAGGCATATCGAACAAAAAATGATGCTCGAAGTCGAGGGAGGTACCGATGCATCGTGTATGAGACTCCTGCGGCATGAAGCAGGGCATGTTTTAAATTATGCCTACAAACTCTATAAGAAAACCCGCTGGAGGGAATTGTTTGGCCCTTTCAGCAGCAAATATTCGAATTCATATTACTCTCAACCCTACTCAAAACGATTCGTGATACACCTTGAGAATAATTATGCTCAGTCACATCCTGACGAGGATTTTGCAGAAACATTCGCCGTGTGGCTCACACCTAACTCATGCTGGGAGCGAAAATATCACGGCTGGCCGGCAATAAAAAAACTTAGATATGTTGACAGTTTAATGAAAAAAATCTCCAATGAAACTCCCGAACGAATATGTCAGCAAAAACCTCCCTGGTCGGCTTCACGGATGATTTCCACCCTGGAAGCCTATTATGAAAGGAAACGTAAGATTCTCGGAGAGGAATTTAAAGGATTTTATGACGATTATTTGATGAAAGTATTTTCAAGACAACATGATACGTCAACAAGTGAGAAAGCATCAAGGATTTTGAGACGGCACCGCCGGGCACTGTTAAATAATATTACAAAATGGACGGGGCATAGAAAATATGACGTTCACGTGTTAATCAATAAGCTAATTAATCGTTGCGAGACATTAGAGCTTTATGGTAAAGAAGAGGATATAATAGGTGCTGCAACTTTAATCGCAGTAATAGCCGGCAACAAACTTCGTATTCCTAAAAGTAATAGACATTAATGAAGAAAAAAATAAATATTACAGTTCTGGTTGATGTCGCAGAGATTCCTCCGGAAGATCCGGATTTCCGGACTGGGGCCGATCAACAGAGTACAGAGTACCATGTTATTGAAACATTGCGAAACCTGGATCATAATGTTTCTGTCCTGGGGTCAATGGAAAATATTGAAGAGACTATCATTCAGCTTAAGGAGCAACAGCCTGATTTGGTATTCAATCTCACCGAGCACTTAGGCGGCGACCGGAAACATGACAAAAACATTGCAGCACTTCTTGAAATGCTGGAAATACGATTTACAGGAGCCGGATCGACCGGTCTTTTGTTGAGCAGAGACAAGAGATTATGTAAGGAGCTTCTGAGTCTGCACAGAATTCGTGTTCCCAGGTTTGTCTCTTTGCCTTTAAACAAAACTATTAAGCTGCCCAAGACACTTCATTTCCCTTTAGTGGTAAAGCCCGCGTTTGAAGACAGCTCGGAAGGTATTTCCAATGCATCAATTGTATGGAAAGAGGACGCACTTAAAGAACGGGCTAAATTCGTACACGAAAGATGGAAACAGGCCGCCATTGCAGAAGAATATATCGAAGGACAAGAACTTTATGTCAGTATTCTTGGAAATAAGAGGCTTCGTGTTTTACCGATTCGCGAATGTTTTTTTAATCCTGAAGACAATAAAGGGCCTTGCTTAGCCACTTATCGAGTAAAATGGAACGCGAAATATAGAGAGAAGTGGGACATTAAATTCGGATTTGCCGAGCTTGAAACACCCTTAATCAAGAAGATCGAACGCATCTGCAAGAAAGTTTACAAGGTGCTGCAGCTTCGTGATTATGGAAGGATAGATATCAGGCTCACTTCGGACAAAAAAATATATATACTCGAAGCCAATTCCAATCCGGACCTTGCTTACGGAGAAGAAGTGGCTGAGGCTGCGGATAAATGCGGTATTTCGTATGAGAACCTTATAAAGCGAATAGTAAATATAGCATTAAGACGATTTACTGTAAAAAAACCTTCTCGGAGCATTCCTCCTGCGGACAGCAGCCCTGAGCCGGCTCCGAATATTCCCTGAACTGCTATTGAGAAGTGTTTGGCAAAGTTAAAAAGTCAGACTCGAAAGTTTATGGTCAATTCGGCGTTAAGAATGGATAACCGTAAACTGAGAATAAAACG
>JAVVFI010000409.1:0-4702 GCA_032250555.1 Sedimentisphaerales bacterium | reverse complement strand
CCCTGTGAACAACACGTGCACATTCGAGTTTATGCAAAGCATCTTTGAGGTCTCTGCTTTTTTCTTCTCTTTCGATCTGTGAATATTTGAATTTCTGGCTGACTAAATTTGGGATTTTTAGGAATACCTTTTCAATTCTTTGCTGGTTTACACGCTGTCCATATTTATTAAAATCGGCACGATATGTCGATAAGATATTGCTTAAAATCCTCTCACTTTCCAAGTATGATTTTGTTTTTAAATATTTCTCTACCGCCTCGGGCATACCACCTATTACACAAAAATCCCTTACATGCTGCATTAATTCATTGTGAATTGAATCAGGGATTGATTCTGATAGAGAGTAGCTTTGCAAAAAATCCAATAATTTTTGCTTGGTCATTGCCAGCAAAAATTCTTCAAATGTCATTGGGCCAAGGTGCATATATTCGATCCGCCCTACTGGCATGGAAAACTGGTGATCTTCAAGTACAAATTCGAGCAGTGAGCCGGCGGCTATGATATGCAGTTGCGGCATCTGTTCATAAAAGTATCTAAGTGTCGCAAAAACCTCCGGAGCAGCTTGTATCTCATCCAGAAATAATAATGTTTTGCCCGGAATGATCGATAAATTCAGCCTCAATTCAAGCAGCGGAACAATTCTTCCCGGCTGGCGAGAGCTAAAAAGCTCCGCCATTTCAGGGATCTGTTCAAAATTGATCTCCGCAAGTGTGTCAAAAGCCTCATCGGCCAGCATATGCGCAAGGTATGATTTTCCCACCTGCCTGGCACCCCGAAGGACAAGAGGTTTATGATCTGGTCTGGATACCCAATCTTTCAAATCTCTCATTGCAAATCGGTACATTTTAGTATTCACCTGTATAATTAGCCATGTTTAGCCCTATTTTACCTGCCAAATTAGCCAAGTCAACTAGTTTCAGAGATTTTAACAAAAATTTCTAAAGGTGAGATCGCTGGAATATGACGATGGCTTTGATTTTCGACAGTTCATGAAAGACAGATAGAAACAAATACATACCAGAGGCCATGTCAGAAGAAATAATCGCTACAACGGTCTGCTGGGCGATTTAAATTGAAAGCTGAGAGGGGTATGTTGTTTGAGAAGGCCCTTGAGCTTCGCAGTCAAAGCGAAGCTTTTTCCCCCTCCGTCCAACCAGGCCGAGCAGACGATTTACTGGAGGAATAAGGGCATTCAGTCAATCCATGTCACCACCATTAACGGCTCAGTTGAAATACGCCGTCGCGTTTACTGGGCTAATCAGTATGGCTGCTGTGCTCGGCTGGATACATGGCTCGGTATTACCGGCCGCTACTCTCAAGGTGTACGAGAGATGTTCTGTCGGGTAGGGCTCGATAGCAGCTACCGCAAGGCCGCAGATGATTTATGTAGATTAAGCCAGGTCACGCTCTCGTATCGGAGCTTACGCAAAGTGTTTCAGGGCGAGGGTCAAAAGGTACTTATTGCCCGACGAACGGGTGAACTGGTCCCCGCATTTAAGGCCGAACAATGCCGGGTTAACGCCAATAAACCAACGTGTGTGATCACGGCTTCGGACGGATTTCAAGTGCCTTTGATTACGGAGGAGGAAAAGCGTAAGCGTCGCGTTAAGGCTACACAACGTCGAGCGAAACTACGTCAAAAAGGACACACTCTGCGTCCTTTGCCTAAACGGCCTCGTGGAGCTGACCAGCATTGGAAGGAGGCCAAGCTCGTAACATTTTATGATCCCAGTGGTCGTTATCAACACACTACCGCTACGACCGGCGATCACAAAGTTTTAGGACGGATCATGCGTCGTGAGGTGGCGAAGCTTAGACTTGATAACGCGGATCGTAAGTACTCAGTGAGCGATGGGGCTAAATGGATCCATCGCCAGTACAGCCGGCAGTTGCCTATGCTTGATGCAATGATTTTGGATTACTATCACTTTCGTGATCATAGCATCGCTTGTTCCAAGAGTCTATATGGTGAAGGCACAACCGAAGCGAGGCAATGGAGAAAAAGCCTTTGTCGGACTGTGCTCCAGTCAGGTCCTCTTGAGGCTTTAGCCTTCTTTGTTGGTCGGTAGTGCAAAAGGGGATTGCCCGGATATTAGAAACAATCTATGAGCAGGATTTTCTGGATTGCTCGTTTGGTTATAGGGCAAATCGCAGCTGTCATCAGGCGTTGACGGTAAATTGCCTCACTTACAGCCATCTGACGAAAAAGAATCAGGTGAAAAGACGAAGACGGAGTCAAAATGGGCATACAACATACCGCTTGGGAGGAGTCAGTTGGACTATGGCGCATGCATAAAGACGCTTTCGAAGGTGTCTGGTACCAAGTACTTGACTGGCTACAGCAGGAACCGGATGTGACAGCAAAAAGCTTGCTGAAACGGTTCCAATATAAATATCCCGGACGTTTTGTTGATGGCCAGCTCAGAACCCTGCAACGACGTGTCAAAGAATGGCGGAAAATTATGGCCAGAGAACTCGTATACTCATGCATGGAGCAATAAAAAAATACTAAATGGTTTTAGAATATTCGGATTTATTGGCCCCATGGGGCCAACCTCAGAATTTACATGATTAACTGAAATACTTATAGTAACATTTTTAGCTGAGGCAACAGGAACGGTAGGAACAATTGTCGCTGATCACATGCAACCAGATTCTCAAAGCGCACGGCTTTATCGAAACACCCGGCAATAGTGGACAATTGTAAATACTCTAATAGCAAAGTGGTTGGGATTTTTAGGATGGACTGCGGCCTATGGTAACAGAGTATTATATTCAAAAAAACCAAAATTAGCCTAAATCTATTATCCTATTTTGTTGGCAACTCTACCAATCCCATTATGGCAGCGCGTTTCATAAGATCAACAACATTATCAACATCAAGTTTGTGCATCAAGTTACTACGATGCACCTCAATTGTCCTTACGGAGCGGTGGAATAAATAGGCTATTTCCGTATTGCTTTTGCCCTCGATTATTAATTTTAAAACCTTTAGTTCAGTATCTGTCAAATTATTACCATTAAAGGAAAACTTTTTATTATTTTGTTCCAAGATTAAGTTAACCTTGGCTAAAAAGCATTTTTTATCAAACGGTTTTTCAACAAAATCCACGGCACCTAACTTTATTGACTTGACCGCTATTTGAATGTTGCCATAACCAGATATGATTATAACAGGTAGCCACGGAGAAATACGTTTAATTTCATTTAAAAAGTCTATGCCATCAATTTCAGGCATTTTAAGATCAGCAATAACCAAATCACATCTTTGAGAACCAAATTGTTTAAGGCAATCTGCAGCACGAGCAAAGCAACTAGTCTGCAATCCTAACTCACTCAGAGTTTCACTAAGTAATTTGAGTATTTTCGGCTCGTCGTCTACAAGAAAAATATGTTGTTTTTTGTTATTTGCCACTGTTAAATGATTGATAATTTATATTTTTTTCTTGATGGATAATCTAAGGAGATATCCAATCGATTTTAAAAGAACTAACTTCCTGCCCTTACTTTGTCCATAAAGAAAGGGCAGGAGGTTGTGTGGTAGTAATTGTCACAGATCACGGCTCCTCCGCTGGTGAACTGCGATAATATGAACCGGACAGTGCGAACTCCTCTTCCGCTCCGAGCAACAGCTCGGCTTCTTGAAGGGCTGCCAGCAAGTTGTCCTGCACCGATAGCTCCGGCACCCGGGCAATCTGCATCGTACCGTTAACATGCCATTCCCATGGGCTCACTTGTCTGATGTCTGCGAGACTACCGGTCGCCTCTGTAACTGTCATCAGGCCGTCCGGACCTTCCTCGACAGATGCCCCGAAAGCGATAGTAATCGTGCCTTCCGCTTCATTTATTGTAGCCCTCTGAGCGTTCATGTCAGCAACAAACATCGCAATAACGTCACAAGTTATTTGGCCGATCACCTCATCAGGGTTGCCTGCTGCATGTTCGGTCATGATCTGTTGACCCGCCAGCGGTATATGCAAAATCAAGTCCTCGCTGATATTCGGTAGTCCTGTAACTTGCGTTGTCAGGTTACCTGTTACGTTCTCATTCAGGAATTGGGTATTCGTTTCAGACGTGCAAGTGAGCCAATCCCAGGGACCAAGTCCCCACTGCTGATTCCATCCGCCACCGTCGGGAGCCAGCTTCTCAGTGGATCCCGTGCCGTATTGACAGAAGTCTATAGGCAGTTTGGCCTGATTTGGAGTGTACAAACCAGAAAGCGTAAACTCACCGATGCCACCAATGAGAGCGACGTTTCCGCCAAGGGCTGTCATAATGTTGTCCTGGAGTTCGAGTCCTTCAATCAGAGGAATTGCATATGAGCCAGCCAGTGACAAGTTCCAGGGTCCAACTTGGGTAATGTGCCCGAACACTCCGGTCGCTTCTTCCAAAGTTAGTGTAACTTTAGGTTCAGGCGGATGGAATGGCGCCAGGAACATGCCGGCACCCTCATCCACTATTACACGTGAAGCATTGATATCGATTACGTTTATACCTGCCCCACTGAGGACCATTGTGCCAGTAGTGACATCTTTATAAACCTCATCGTGGGCAGTTAATGTTAGTGTGCCTCCGATCGGAAGAGTTGCTACCAGATCTTCACTTATATCAGCTGCTGCAGTGGTACGAAGATCCAGGACAGCAGAGACATTTGGGTCCAGCAAGGGTTGGTATGTGTTGTCAGACCATGTCCAGGGCCCTT
>JAVVFI010000408.1:0-4724 GCA_032250555.1 Sedimentisphaerales bacterium | reverse complement strand
CCATCGAGCCATATGATGCCATCTTCAGCCTCGACTCCTCATAATAATCCCTCCACCACCCGTAACTGACCCATTACTTCAAACCGTGTTTTATTGCTAAAACTCTCCTCAGAATGGTTCAATCCGAGAGGTTCTGCCATTTAATTACTATGCAAGGGTTGCCGAATCCCAGTTAGGTTTTTGATAGGTTTGTCAAAAAACTCTTTGAGCTGCTTATGATGGCAAGGCAAGCTTATTCATATTTCCCAAATCGCTGCAAATCCTTTGTCCGACGACTTTTATAAGTCCAGTCCAATTTATGTGCTTTCATCCCATCAAGGTCTGTCAGGACAGGCCCATTATCTGTAACCAAAATATTTGAGTGTTTTAAATCCCCGTGAGTGATACGGTATTCCCCCATTTTATCCAGTAGCACTTTAATCTGCTGGATTATCATTAAGTGTTGATCTTTGGTAACATTACTGTCCTGCAGGAAATCAAACAATTTCTGCCCATCAACATATTCAGTAATCAGATAAGACTTCCACATAAGCTTTTTTTTAAGTAACTCTATATAGGCCAATGGTTTCGGAGTAGCTATGTTAAGCATCCCGAGTCTATGTCCTTGAAGCCAACCTCGTCGGGCACGTGATTTCTTGATGGTATGACGCAATGAATGAATAAAACCTTTATGATTATAGCGTTTAATCACAACATCCTGGCCATTCAACATAAGGCGGGAAACATAGCAGGTGTTGCCGTTTTTCAGAATCTGTCCTTTATCCATTAGTTTGTCTAAATCTTCTATAAAAACAGGTAATTTGATCTCCTGACAATAAACTTTATCAAATATAGCAATATATCTGTTTGTTTTAACTCGAAGTTGTCTCTTGCCGGTTCGCATGCACTTTTTCAGCCCTTTTCTGACCATTTTTCTTTGATGTGCAGCTAATTGTTTTTGAAATAATGTTTGATCTGCGTTCCCAAAATGCCAGCCGCGAGCTTTGAAATACTCCTCACAAAAGGCTGTTATAGACGGTTTATCACTATCCGGTAAATAAAATGCCAGCATCGCTAACTGAGAAATACTGCTTTTTCTATCAGCCTCGTGCCGCAGGAAATGCATCTGTCCGGCATCAAGAGCAAAAACCTTATCATTGCTTAATAAAAAATTTCCCAAATGCAAATCTTTTTGCAACACCCCTTTGATGTGTTGTTTGGCCATCTCATTGCGGACCAAAGCTAACAAGTTCAGCTTCTTAGCTGGTTCCGGTGTTTTGAGAAATACATCCAAAATCGTTGATGATTCTGGTATTTTTTGAACCACAACCACTCGATGGCCTTCTTCTGTATGTCCGTAAAATAAAGGTTCCGGTGCATTAATTCCTTGGCTTGCCAGTATTTTCAATCCCCGCCATTCCCGTCTTAAATGGCGTCTTGCACTAATCTTGTGAGAAAACACCTTTGCAATAACACTTTTATTGCCCCATGAGGCATCATAAACCTTTCGTCTGCCTGGAATGACTCTGAGAAGGGCGGTACATAACAGAAATTCACTCCGTTTTCTTGGATAAGTGCAGTTGATTAAGAGTTGAAATGGAAATTCAGCCATATGCTTTCACTTTGGAATATTTATTCCAGTACCATTATCGTATATTAATGCCCATAAATGGTTATGCCTAATCGATTGGCAAGTTTGATTGTTTCGGGTTTGTCGATAATTATAGTTTTATTTGTTTCTACTACCAGGCAATTGCTTCCGTTCTCGGATAAACTTCTGATGGTATCTGGTCCCACGCATGGCACATCAAATCGCATATCCTGTTGTGGCTTGGAGGCTTTAATTAGTGTCCAGCCTCCGGATTTACAAAATCTCCCGGCCCGTTTAATCATCTCGGCTGTACCCTCTATCGCTTCGATGGCAATCACTTCCTTTTCTTTCACTGCAATTGCCTGGCCTATATCAAGTTCGCCAAGTTTTTTGACTATTTCCCAGCCGAATTCAATATCTCCTTTAACTGAGGGGCGAAGTGGCTCTGCTGTCATCACTCCTGCCGTTGCTAAGTGTTCTTTGCAATACATAGTTGAATTCTCCAATATTATCCCTCCGCTTGCCAGTTCGTCGGCTAGGGCACATAAGAGTGAATCATTTAGTTTGTTTTTATTACGCAAACGCCAGTAGTATATTCTAAATGCCCGCCAGTCAGGAAGATACCGCAGTATGCGCCAGGGAGTGAAAAGTCGTCCTTTTGAAACACGCCCGACCATAATTGTTCTGGTTATACCGTGTTTTTTTAACTTCCGTATCCATTCCCCGGGTCGGGCAATCGCAACTCTATAAAACACATCAACTTCTTGAATCAGGCCATCCTCCGGCGTTTCCGCAAGGCCGACACAAATCACTTTTAATCCCGCCTTTTTCGCTCCGGCAGCTACAAGAAAAGGCAATCTACCCTCTCCGGCAATTAAGCCAAGCACATCTCGTGCCTTATCTTTAATATCTTGTATCTCGCTCAAGGGAATATCCTGTTCAAAATTTGATACACTTTTCAAAAGTGTATTTGTCAATATTTCCTGTTTGATATTCGTATTTCATTTCCCTTGCTTAGTAGTCGGTGTGTTGGGTTTTACGAGCCTTGTTCCCGCTCAGACTTTTTCTCAGAGTCGGATTCGGCAGATGCGGTAATTCGTTCGAGCTGGTTCTGGAGGTTACGAATACTTTGACGCATTTCAGGCAAGTGTTGGATTATGCCGTATGCTCGCCTGCCTTGAGTTGCTTCGATAGCAGGTGCGCCCAGAATCACTTTGCCGTCTGGAATGTTATTAATAACACCAGCCTGGGCTGCAATTGTAACGTTATTCCCAATATTAATGTGACCTACGATACCTGCCTGCCCACCGGCTGTGCAATGATGGCCAAGGCTGGTCGAGCCGGCGATTCCAACCTGACCCACAAGTAAGCAATGCGGGCCGATCCTTGAACCGTGACCTATTGCAACAAGGTCTCCAAGCTTACTACCCTGGCCTATTACAGTATCACCAAGTGTACCTCGTTCGATTCCGCAACAAGCACCGATTTCGACATCATCTTCTATAATGGCAATACCGGTTTGAGGTATTTTGTGGTGTATGCCTTTATGGGTGGCATAGCCAAAACCATCTTCCCCAACTGTCGTATTTGCATTTATAATTACACGATTGCCTATTTTACAGCCATCGTAAATAGTAACATTGGGATATATGATACTGTCATTACCAATTTGTACGCCTTCACCAATATGTACACCGGGATATATTACACATCCGTCACCGATCTGTACCTCGTCAGCAATTGTTACAAAATCATGGATGTGGCAGTCCGTGCCGATTTTTGCGCTGTCGGAAATCGAAGCTCGTGGGCTTATTCCTATTTTTTTATGCTTCCGGTGTCCATGAAGCAGAACCATTATTTGCATAAAGGCATAGTAGGGATCATCGGCTATCAGAAGAGAAACGGAAGTGGTAGGGAACTCTTTACCTGCAATTACTGCACTTGCCTTGGTTGTTCGCAGTTGTTTTTCGTATTTGCGGTTGGTTAAAAAACTTATATCGCCTTCACACGCCCGCGATAGAGTCGAGGCAGATTTGATTCTCACATCAGGATCTCCGCAGACTTTCCCCCCCACATATTCAGCTAACTCACCCAAAGTTCTTTCCTGCATATCGACACCTTTATGAGAATTTTTATACTTGACTGCCGTAAATAAAAAAGGCAACACCAAAGTTGGCTTATTATAGCAGAGAAACTCACCGATGGTCAACTGTTCGGATTTATCTCTATTGAAAAAAGAGTTTCTTGCGTAATATGGTGGATAATCTGGTTTGAATTAGACTTTTGGGATGTTCATTCCGCCATTAAAACAGCCAGGAGTTCACTCTGCAGGCTTGCTGATGGTTCCTTTGTGAAAATTGCTGTTTCATCCGCAAATACTTTGACATCTGGTCCAATGGGTTTATATACAGCAGGATTGGTCGGGCCAAACATGGCAAATGTTCTGACTCCCAAGCCTGCAGCCATGTGTGTAATTCCGCTATCATTTCCGATAAACGCATTTGCATGACTCAGCAGTTCCAATACCTGCTCAAGGGATAAATCCCTAAGATACTTTGCAATGCTGCCTATTTTCTTAATTATGGCACTACTGAATCTGTCCAGTTCCGCTGGTCCTAATAAGAAAATGACCTCAAAACCTTCTGAATCGAGCTTTTCAGCTACGGCCAAAAAATTGTCCAGGTGCCAGCATTTGTGCAATCCTCCACTGCCTGGCTGAATAACCACTAATTTCTTACCAGTTCCGAGCCCTATTCCTTTCAGAAGTTCTTTACCTCGTGCTATATCCGCCTCTGTTGTTTTTATGAAGCAATCACCAAGCGGAACCTGCCAGGATTGCACAGACAAACCGCTATGGCTGATAAAATGTTGTATGTTAAAGTCGGTTAAATGTCCTGAAAAACCTTTTGGCGGCTTCGAAGACAGGGTTATAACTTCTGCACTGTGGCTGCAATTAGCTGTGAATATCAGGTTTTGTTCAAAGTTACTGTCCGGCTCGCCTAAAAAAGTGGCGATCCAGGCATAACCCGAAAATATATTTATCAGAGGATCCCTGTCTGTGAGATTAAATGTTTCTGTTTCCGTAAATAATCGATGTAAATCGATTGAATCTATAGAGCTAATGCTGTCAATACAGGTTCTGCCCGGTAAAATA
>JAVVFI010000407.1:0-4801 GCA_032250555.1 Sedimentisphaerales bacterium | reverse complement strand
CTTGGCGAAACTGGTCTCGTCGATTGTGCCTACACTGTGCGGGTGCGTATGACGTCGAGCGACGTATTGCTGCAGACGATCTCCCGCCGCAACCTCATCCCAGCGAAACAGGCTCAGGAATTGCTGCAGGTTCCGGGGCGGCTCACCGAAGGCATCGGCCATTGGCTCGATACTCTTTCTGGGCAGGTCGCTCAACTGACCTTCAACATAAAGGTCGAGATAGCGACGGGTGGTGATCCTGCCGAAGCAGTCATCAAACTGGTGCAGGAATCGCGTCAATTCCGGTTTGATTCTCATAATTGTTTTGCCGTCCATGTCGATAACCTCCTAAAAAATGATCCTTTACAAGAGTATCATCGACTGGTCGCATAGATTTACTTGAGCTTTTGTAGCGTTGTAGTACTAGCCACTTTGTTGAAAATAAAGACTATCTTTCAAAACTTCATGGATGGTTGTACTATAGCGGCTTAGCTCAAACTCTGAGAACTATTCTGGTTCATGAAAATATAGATTCAAAGATTCTTGAGAATCTCCAAAATCATTTCGAATTGCTTGCCAGACGAGAGAGCTTTAGGCTGGATATAACTGAGGAAAGATTCACTGTATTAGACGCCATCCAAAGTATGTTCACTGATGATGGTCATGGCGATGGTCGAATACCAAGAAATTCCTTCAGGAGACGTATCAGGGACGGTAAATTCGAGTTTAAGGGCGATTTGTTACCTCTTATGGATAAGTCAGATGTCGAAAAGTGGAAAAGACTTTCAAGACATCAAACTACAACACAAGTGAAAATATATTTTGACCTTTTAAGTAAAGCATTGTCTTGTTCACCATGGCAGTAT
Organism: Sedimentisphaerales bacterium; assembly: GCA_032250555.1. Lineage (GTDB taxonomy): Bacteria > Planctomycetota > Phycisphaerae > Sedimentisphaerales > Anaerobacaceae > NIOZ-UU13. The sequence goes on along the minus strand of JAVVFI010000407.1, from coordinate 3,956 downwards.
GAGAAAGATTATCAGCATGTGAAAACAAATTATGAGCGAATACAGAAAAAAAATCCTTTTATTAAAATGTGGACATTTAATATTAGAGCATTACGAATTGCAGCAAATTCCCGGGCGAACTTAAATGCAACCATAATGATTCTTGCCATACTTCGTTATAAAACTGATACTCGTCAGTATCCGGATAGCCTTTCAGAACTTGTCAGCGGAGGCTATATAGAAGCAGTGCCTGATGATCCATATAGCGATAGGCAAATTGTTTACAAACGGAAAGGTAATGGCTTTATATTATATAGCCTCGGTGCTGATTTTGACGACGATAGCGGAACACCGAGCAAATGGGGCGAAGGTGATATTGGTGGTGACCAGGTCTTCTGGCCCGTGGAAGGAACTGATGAATATATTGAGATTCAGTCAAAGATTCAGCAGTGAAATACAGTTTTTGAAAGTTATAAAATTGATAGTAGATAATCTTCCTTATTTAATTATACGTTATTTAAAAAACCTGAACGAAAGTACTTTAGATGGATAATTCTAAATTGAATTTTGGTAGAATCCCCTCATGATATCATTTACCAGCATTTTATATATCGGCGAATGGTTTGTTCGCGTCGTTGCCCTTTTTGTTGTTGTACGTAAACGGCGACCGAGTGCGGCTCTTGCCTGGCTGGTCGTAATCTATTTTCAGCCCTGGATAGGGATTATATTGTATCTATTAATCGGAAGGCATCGCCTGCCCTACCGCCGTACTAAACAATACGCTCGGCTTTTAGAGAGGCTGGAGCATTTGAAGAAGCAATTTGAGGGCCATCCTCACGCGGCCCACCCTGAATTGGGGCCTCAATGTCAGGAGGCAATTGCCCTGGCAGAACATTTTGGATCCATGCCGATTCTCGATGGTAATTCCGTAACCTTAATTTCTGATACCAATGAAGTTATCAATGAGCTTATTACCGATATTAATTCGGCCAAAGACCACGTCCATATGCTGTTTTTTATCTTTCAAAACGATGATACCGGCTACCGCGTCGGAGACGCCTTAAAACAGGCTGCACAGCGCGGGATTAAATGCAGGTTGCTCCTGGATGCCGTCGGTTCATGGCGCATGCTGCGGTCTTTAAGTCACGACTTGAGGAAGGCCGGTGTGGAAGTGAAGGATGATTTGCCGGTTGGCTTCCTTCGGCGCCGGGCCTCGAGAATTGACCTGCGGAATCACCGCAAGATAGTAGTAATCGATGGGAAACTCGGGTACACGGGCTCCCAGAATATTGTTGACGACGACTATGGGCATAAGGACCTCGTGTGGCGGGATTTAATGGCCCGCCTGAGCGGACCTGTTGTCCAGGAGCTACAGACAATCTTTCTGGAAGACTGGAATTTCCGCACAAATACACTGCTTGAAGAACAGGATGTATTCCCGCCGCCCATACTCTCTGGGGACGCACACGCTCAAGTCCTTCCGAGCGGTCCGAACTTTCCCGTCGAAAACTATCAGCGTCTGGTTGTCGCTGTTCTCTACTCGGCCCGTGAGCGGGTTGTTATTACAACGCCGTATTTTATTCCAGACGAGCCATTCCTCCAGGCGATGCAGGTGGTCGCACAAAGAGGTGTGGAGATAAACTTGATTTTGCCGCGTAAAACCGACCATCCACTAATAGATATGGCTGGCCAGGCCTATTTCGAGGAACTGCTCGAGGCCGGTGTTAAAATATTTACTTATGAGGCCGGCCTTCTGCACGCAAAGACGATGAGTGTTGATGATTCTATTGCATTCATTGGTTCAAGCAATTTCGATATCCGCTCATTTTCTCTCAATTTTGAAGTCAACCTTTTGCTCTATGGCCGGGAAGCAACCAGAAGTCTCCGCAAACATCAGATGGAATATCTTCGGGACAGTACAGGTATCGACTTGTTACAGTGGCAAAACCGCAGCCTTTTGAAACGCACCATGAACGATGTTGCCAAGCTGTTTAGCCCTCTATTATGAAGAAAAAGTGAAACTCCCCCAACTCTAAAATTTTAACTGTTTTTGGCGTAAACATAAATCCCGGCTTTTTTAATTTCCAGTTAGCCACTGGTAACAAAATTCTGCTAAATCCCGCTCATTTATTTTTTTATCTTCAATCAAGTCAGCCGTTAAGGGCTCTCCGATTTTGAACCATTCGTCGGCCAGGATGCAATAGTCACTGAAATTAACTAATCCGTCACCGTTAAAATCCGCCGAGCCGACCATCTGCCCTGTCCAGCCGAATACGCCGTCGCCCGAACCATCCTGTCCGTAACTCTGCCAGGCTGTAACAAATTTCCGGCCCTGTCCCATTGCAACGTCCGGGTGCTTCTGGTCGGCTTCGATATAGGTATTGACTTGAAACTCATCGCCGATTGCCTCACCCATGCTGTCATATCGCTGGGCGAATATTTCTCTCTCATTAATATCAGGGTCGATTTTACTGTCCCACACCACGATAAACTGACAGCGATTATTCATTGCGACCTTCGGATTCTGCTGCGGGCCTTCAATTGTTGTATTGACGATAAACTGTTCACTTATGGCGGTGCCGTCAGCTTCAAACATTCGTGCGTGAATATCATCCAGGCCGGCCAGTTCCGGGTCTCCGTCCCATACTACTACAAAACGCCCTTCTGTGCTCATTGATATCGATGGTTGAGTGACTGAACTGAACCTGATTGTGCTGACTTCAAAAGGCTCGGCTTTGGCTGAACCATCGGCGTAATATAAGCGCCCCATTATCGAATTGCTGCTTTTGTCCTGCATCCAGATAACGGCAAAGTTTCCTTGCGAATCCATTGCCACATCTGGATAGCGTCCGTCTGAGGGCCCATCGTTAGCGACAGATTCCGACTCAATCTTAAGGCCGCTGTTGTTATACAACTGATAGCAAATTGCCTTTTTACCTTCTTCGGGGACATTTACACTTTCCCAGACGATTACAAAGCTGCCGGTACTATTCATAGCTGCTCTCGGGCAAAGCTGCTTATCATTTGTGCTGGTGTTAACTCTAAACTCACTGCCGAGGGGCCAGCCGTTCGAGTCGAACCGCCTTGCAAAAATATTTTCTTTATCGGCCTCTGCTGTTCCCGGGCCCTGCCATACAACTATAAAATTCCCTTCCATATCCATTGCGACTGATGGCTCTTTTTGGTTGCCGCTGCTTGTAGTATTGATTTGAAATTCCTCACCGATGGGGCTGCAATCTGTTTCGAATCGCTGAGCGAAAATACCGTTCGAGCTTTTGTCCTGCAGATAGCTGTTCCAGACCACGATAAAATTCCCGGCTCCGTCCATAGCTATAGCGGGATTCTCCTGCTTATTAGTTTTATGTGTATTGACCTGAAACTCAGCTCGGCAGATTATTGCTGCTATTAAAGTGATTACGACAGCCGCTAGATTATTTTGCCTGGGTGCCATGTTTTTTCCTCTTATATAACGCTGATTGCATTTTAGTCTTTTGGGGCCGGCTGTCCAGTAAAAAAACAGAAAATTGGCTACAGATTGGCTTTGAATTGGGTTTGTTTTTGGCTTTATTGGCTTTGTTTTGGGTTTGTTTTGGGTTAAATTGGCTTTGAATTGGGTTTGTTTTTTTTCGATCCGCCAAGTGTTCAATATTGCATATCTCATTGTTATAATAGGAATTATGTTCATTTTGGCCTCCGTCAAATTGGCTTTGTTTTGCATAAAAAGGGGTGATTTGTCGAACATTCTCTACAGTTGTAGAGGAAATCACAGCGTATAGCGTATTGAAAATTGGGTGTTTCATACCTCGGATTCCATATTTCATATTGTATCCGTGAGGGTAGAAAAAGGCTCCCTCTATAATTAGATGAGTGTGCAGAATTGAGCCGAAAAAAGTCTCGATTTTCGATGCTGGAATCTTGTAACTCGATACAGGATAAGAAGATAAAAATTTTGGAAATATTTTATTTTTGTTTTTTTG
>JAVVFI010000406.1:0-4817 GCA_032250555.1 Sedimentisphaerales bacterium | reverse complement strand
CCTGGCTGTAAAATTACCCCTCGTTGTGCTTTCCGGGTAGCTTCAGCTCCCTTTTCTCTGAGTAAGTCCAAAATGTCATCATTTGCTCTCATATTATAAAGCTATATTATATTGTTTTTAGTATCATACCAATTAATTTGATGCATTGTCAATCCATCTATCGCTCGGTGCGACAGAACTCTTTTTAGATAACTTGCTATTTAACTCAATGTGTAAAACGAAGTTAATCTTGAGGATAAATAATTATACGATCGTGGACAACAGTTACTAAATCATCTTTGCCGTCGCTTGTGATGTCAACGACCTTTAACTCTCGCGGCTCAACTCTGGACTTAGGGAGCCCCTTGCTATCACGGTAAACTTTCTGCTCGAAGATCTTAAATCGCATTGCCGGAATCGGTTTGAAATCCGTATCCAGGGCAAGTAATTCAATGTGATTGTTCCTGTATTCTACCATAACAATATCGCATCTGGAGTCTTTGTTTATATCTCCTGCAGTAAGGTTGCCATAGACCCCGTCTTTTATTTTTGTCTCGTAACTGAATAACTTTTCAAAATGCTGCGTTATATTGTTGCTGCTGGGTGGAGTTATAAGTGCATACTTCCCACTGTCAAACAGTAGAATAGAGTCGGCGTGGTTGCCGGTAAGCTGTGCAAACAGTATTTTGAGATGTAAAGCATCGTTCCATCTACCTACATCCAACGCTTTTTCAACTCGATAGGTTTTGTCATCACTGGCTTTAAGTATCTGAAGCTGTCCTTTTCTGCCGTCCAGCAGTAAAATTGCAGGCCCGGTTTCTACGTACTCGCCGTAAATATTAAAAGCTGCCACTGCCGATATTTGGTCCTCTGTGTTCTTGGCATTGTATTGGTCGATAATACTCCAGTTTTTGCCTTCTGAAAAAACCAGACTTCTTGCGAAGTTCTTTTGTGCTACTAAAAGCTCTTGACCCGACTTGCCATCCACATTGGCCATAGCAGTTGAACGCAGAGACGCATCTTTAATCAGACTGGAAAGAGCTTTCGGAGAGTCAACTATTTCAAATTGTCTCTTTCTCACCTGGCGGACTAATATTGGAAGCTCATAGCTGACGAATATCAAAACATCCTGTAAGCCGTCCTGGTCAACATCGAGCACTTTCAAGCCATCCGGGTTTGAGGTGAGCTTCTTAAGCTCTAAAGCGGACTCGTTTTTATCCACTTCTTCGAAAATATTAGGCCTTCTGACGGTAACTCTGGTCAAATTCATTCGATGTTTATCTTTTGCCGCCAGATTATAGATAGTTCGTAGGCTTCTAATATCGTCATCGTCTATCGATATATATAGACAATCCACGTTGCCGTCATTATCAACATCTGCCAGTTCCATTGCCACCGGCTGGCCTGTTAAATCGACAGGCTGCGGAAAAGATAATCTATCGTTTTCGAATCTGGTTACGCCGATTACTTTTTCCTTAATACTTAGGACACCAAGTTCGGCTTTCCCGTCACCGTTAATATCAGCCGCAGATAAGCTCATAATATCTGAAAAAGCTGGAAATCTAACCGGCTCAGCAAGGCCGATTTTAGGTGTTTGTTTGTAGAAAATAAGTTCTGCTGCACCTGGGTCGCTTATTGTGATATCAGAAAGGCCGTCTCCGTCAAAATCCCCGATTACTAAATCGCGACTTGTGTCCGCCTCGCCTGAAGCAAGAGGATAAAAAAGGATTGGCCAGTCGGCATCTTTTTGGTTTTCTAAGGAAAATTTATAACAGATTAGCCGTCCGCTTCTGCCGTCAACAGCCAGTATTTCATCACCCGGTGCATCATCGATGTTATGAATCTTAAAGGTGAACGGTCTTTCAATAAAGAATCGTACTTGTGGGCCTAATTGACCCGTTTTAAGGCCGAATCGAACATGGACAGGTTTTTCCATATCATTCGTCATAAGTATAAGATCATTTATATTATCACCGTTCAGGTCACCGGTTTTGAGGCTTAATGTTTCTGTAGATGTAGGATATTTTACTGGTTCAGCCAATGAGCCGGTTTCTTTTTGTAAAACAATATAAACACCATCACGGCCGGCTAGAGCCAGATCCTCTGCGCCATCATTATTAAGGTCTGCGCATGCCAATATATTGGAAGTTAACAGGCCATCATCAATCTCAATTCTCTTTTTTGTTCGCCAGCTCAAAGGTTTTATTAATCCTGCCTGTGGGGCCGTTGTGGCTGTGTCGGCTTTTTGTAATAATACATACAGCCCCTTAGGCTCACCATAAAAAGCCAAATCTGTCATTCCATCTGAATTTAAATCACCACAAACAAGGCTATACATTTTTTCTGAAACTGCGATACTCTGTCTATCAAAACGAGTAAGTGGGGTGATTGTATTTACATCAACGTCATTAAGATCAACAGCAACCTCTGTTTCACCGGGCCCGACGGTTTCTTTTTGAATCAGCAGCTCTATCTTGGCCTTTGAGTTGTTTACAACAGCAATATCATTTCGACCGTCACCATTAAAGTCAGCAACCGTTAAATTTGTTATCCCCCAGTCTAATTTGATTATCTCTATCTCTCCGAATCCATAATATGCTGAAATGTCATCCATGTCTGGCTTTTGAGCGTTTACATTTATCGGAATTATAGTTGCTAAGAGAACTGCAATTATTGCTCTATTTAGCTGCATAGTGAAAACCTCTACTTTTTGTTGCGTTTGTGGTTTTTCTTCGATAAATAATGCAATCACCCGCTTTTTGGTAATAACCGAATCCTCAGGGCGATATCGTCAACATATTTAGATGATTGCAGTGTCCGATTTCCATAGTCATGTTGAAACGTCTCGGCCTTATCAATCTTTCCTGTTTTTGTATTCAACCATTCTGCTCTGTAAGTTCCTTTGGGTAATTCCACGATTAACTTTGCTTCATTACCTCCTTTGATGTAAATTGCATAAGCACGGCCGACCTGAACCAGAGCCCGTGCGGTTGCCTTATCCGGAATCCCGCCTTTGATAACCGAATTGTCCGGCTTCATTTTAATAAAGTCGAAACTGTTAATGAAATCCTTGAGAATCTCCAGTTGCTTATGCAGCACCGGGCCACCGCTGCCGGGAGCATTAATTTCTGCTGTCCCATCTTCATGGCCAACTGTGAACGAATAGTCGAGATTATCATAAACTGCGCCGCCTGCGATGATAAAGTCCCAGCCTTCAAGCCGATACGGTTTGGGTTCGCTCCCTGCAAAGCCCGTCTCATCGTCCCCAATTACTTTATTTAAGCCATAATTCTCTATTACGGCCATTGGCGGTTTGGCGTAATGAAAATTGAAAATCGACACATTCGGATTCGGATTTATAATTTTCTGGGATTTATTGGCAATGTTCTGAGCAATTAAGTGTTTTCTTTTGAACTGTGCTTCGGACTTGATTATGGTCTCGGAGATATGCTTTTGCCAATCGAGCGTTACTCCACCAAAGTACGGCTCGTTACAGATTTCATAATAGACGTTATCGAAGCCCCTTAATTCCTTCACTATCCTGCGGACCATTTTATCCTGCACAGCCAATAGTCTTGGATGATTTAGCGTGTAAACCTCAGTGCGTTCCATTTTGCCGATGTCGTTAATATTATTGACAGCATTCATTGGACTGAGTTTCCACATATCGTCCTTATAAAATGGGCAAAATAATACCAGTTCAACCAAAACACCGCGTGTGCCTGCTTCCTTAACGAAGTTTCGCAGACGCTTAAAGTAAGCGTTATTCCATTTGGTAAGGTCGAACTTATTACCGCCATTTGCGTAACCGGGTATATCGCTTCGTGCCCAGGGACATATCAGCTTATCTTTAGCTGGCGCCAAAGTATTGTTCTGAATCTTAAACGCTCCGATAGGTTCACAGTACGCTCCACTGAATGTCCGAGTCAGATTAAAACCATACGACTCAAGAGTTCTAAGGTACTTCTTGTAATCGAAGGCTCGATTTAACACCGCCCCATAATGTTCACCGGACGTTATCAAAATTGTCGGCTTGCCGCGCCAAAGAAAATAGTGGGGATTGTCGGGATGTAACTGGATCGGCATAATACTCTTTGCCGGCTGTGCTGCATTTAGAGGTAAAATATTGCCAGTTAATACTAACAACACCAAACATACAAAAATTCCAGGTTTAAAGTAAATGTTGAGCTTTGTTGATGATTTTATTTTTTCTTCGATTAATAGCATCGCCTTTACCTTTTTAAAATAATTTCTTGTTCATTCAAAACCTGTATTTTAACATACATTGGGATTATTTATAGAAAAAATTGAGCCCAATCAAAGCGATACAAAGAAAATTTTGAACAACCGATTTATGTGCTTTTGATTGGCTTTTTGAATGCCATACTACTAAGATAGTAGCAGATTGGTAATGATGAACCGAAGTTACAATCGGGACAGGGACATGGGAAAATATTGAATATATATTTGAGTCCACTCTAAAAACCCGCCATTAGGCGGTTCGTCTAAAATACTGTTGAGGCTCAAGCCAACAGTGGCTTTTGTCTCGAATAATTATTTTCCGAAGCCCCTTTCGGCTATTCATGGCAAAGAAGCAAGGTAAAATGCGGCAAAGCAAGTTCGACAACGCAAAAAAGGCCGGATTCTCAATCATATACCGCCAAACCCGACCGAAGTTTATTGAAATCGCCATCGCGTGCGCATACACCATTGTCTTGAACAGGCCGCGAACACGCAGCTTGCCCTTATGATTGAACGGTTGTAATGGGTCAGTTACGGGTGGTGGAGGGATTATTATGAGGAGTCGAGGCTGAAGATGGCATCATATGGCTCGATGG
>JAVVFI010000405.1:0-4850 GCA_032250555.1 Sedimentisphaerales bacterium | reverse complement strand
CATAAGTTTAACATCCACAAATTACATGCGATCTTGTGCTTACGCCTTCTTTACTGTTTCCCATTTTTTATTTTTTGCTGATTTCAATACTGCATCACAAACGTACTGTGTAGCGAGAGCCTCGCGGAAATTAGGTGATGTCGATTTGCCGTCGGCTATGTTCTGCAAAAATTCAGCGGCCTGATGGACGAAGGAATGTTCGTAACCTATCTGCAGACCGGGAACCCACCATTTATCCATGTATGGCATATCACCATCTGTAACATGAACCGAACGCCAGCCTCGTACGATAGAATCGTCGCTGTGATCGAAGTAGCTTAGGCGATGCAAATCATGGAGGTCCCATGCTATAGAGGCCTTTTCACCGTTGATCTCAAAGGTATAAAGAGCCTTATGGCCGCGAGCGTACCGGGTTGACTCGAAGTTGCCGAGTGAGCCGTTGTCATAGTGACAGATGAATGTGCAGGCATCGTCGATGCCCACCGGTTCAACCTTACCCGTTTCAGCATGCATGCGCTCTTTCACAAAGGTCTCTGTCATAGCACTTACGTCAGTGATGGGCCCATTGTGCCACATAGCCGTATCTATACAGTGGGCCAGCAGGTCTCCGGTTACACCTGAGCCGGCGGCCTTCACATCCAGACGCCAGGTAGCCATTCCGCCCTGCGGTACTTCTGTTGAGATAGTCCAGTCCTGCAGGAAGTTGGCCCGATAGTGGAAAATTTTTCCGAGCCGGCCTTCATCGATGAGCTGCTTGGCCAATGTTACGGCGGGTACGCGCCGGTAGTTGAATGAAACGAGGTTGGGTACACCTGCTTTTTCCACAACCTTTACCATTTCCTCGGCCTGTGAAACATTAAGTGCCAGTGGTTTTTCACAGCAGATAGCCTTGCCTGCTTTGGCTGCGGCGATGGCTATCTCGGCGTGCAAATTGTTTGGTACGCAGATTTCAACGACGTCGATGTTTTCATCGTTAATTACCTTGTGCCAGTCGGTAACATATGACTCGTATTCCCACTTTTCGGCAAAAGCTTTGGCTTCTTCTTCTACCAGCCCACAGACAACCTTCAGAACAGGTTCGTAAGGGATGTCGAAGAAGTGTTTGACCTTATGGTAGGCGTTTGAGTGTGTCCGGCCCATAAAGCCGTAACCTATCAAACCAATATTAAGTTTTTTCTTCATTTTAGTGATTCCTTATTCAAGTTCTCAGGCTAACAAAAGCATACGTTAAGTACCAATTCCGAATTCACAACTAAGATGTCCACCCGTGCTCGTCTCGCACTTTGATCATCACATCGAGGATTGCGTTCCACGTATCCGGAGTTTCGAGTGTTGCGTTGGGGAACATGCACCCATCCCAGCAGATGTGCTTGATGCCTCGTGAAGCTGCGTCTTTAAGCCAGTAACCTGCGCATCGGACGATATCGAGTTTGCCGTTGGGATCATCCGCCGTGCAGTGCTTACCGGTCTTGTCGTGCGAGCCGGCTCCGTGCACCTCGCTGTCGTTCTGGGCCACATGAAAGTCGATGGTCCAGGGCCGCAGCAGATCGGTGATCTTTTCGTAGGCGGTCCAGAACTCTTCCTCGGTGTGGTCTTTCTGCAGTAGGGCGTCTTCCGGCGCATTATAACCCAGCATGAAGGTGTAGGTGTGGGCCAGATCCGCCTGGAATCCGAGGCTTTCGGGCATACCGACTTCCTCGAGCAAGTTGGCGGCGGCCTTCCAGGAGTGAAGGCCCGCCCAGCAGACCTCACCCTCAGCGGCCAGACGCTCGCCATGGTCGGCGGCGATCTTGGCGGCCTCCTTGAAGGTACCGGCGATGCGCTTGAGGTTGGTGTCAGGGTCTTCCAGGAACTTCGCCACACCGAATTCCGCCGAGTCGATACGGATCGCGCCGTACTTGCGCACTCCATGTTTGTTGAATACACCGGCGATGCGGCATCCCATGCGTACGGCATCGAGGAATTTTTCGCGAGCTGCTGCGTCACCCATCGCCGAATCGCCGACTGTGCCGGGCCAGACCGGGGCGACAAGTGAGCCGACATTAAAACCGTATCCCTGAATCATATCGGCAATTTTCTTAAGTTCGTCGTCACTGGCGTTAGGATCGGTATGCGGCAGGAAAAGGAAGTAGTCAATCCCGTCGAACTTCTGGCCGTTCACCTCTGCACCGGAAGTCAATTCGAGCATCCGTTCGAGACTGATCGGTGGCTCCTGGCCCGGCTCATTTCCTTTGCCGACCAGCCCGGGCCACATGGCGTTGTGAAGTCTTGGGAGGGTATCCGAACTCATATTTAGCTCCTTTCTGGTTCAGTATCGTTTATGATAGCTATGCCTTGCCTTCTCGTTGGTTAACTCGATAGCGCTGCCCGGGAAACATTTCCTTCTGACCTGGCTGGCGGTTACCCTCGAAGGCAACTACTTTGCTGCCCGAATGAACTTCCGGGCCTTGCAGCATAACATTTTGCAACTATTTGCGAAAAACACAAGAAGAATTTTAGAGATTTCCTGTATGTCCTGAAAATGGTCGGTCATGCTGCTGAAAATTAATAAAAACAGCAGTTTTATTCTATCCAAAATGGAAGTTTATACCCAAAATCTTGTTTTCAGATTTAGTCAGCATTTTGTCAGGGTGATGTTTAGTCAAGAATGATATCGTCCAATGCGCGTTTCGGTACGTGGTGTTTACCATCGCTGTCTCGCCAGTATTTTATATCATTTGTAGCGTCAAGGGCTTCGATTACAACTTGCTCTTTAGGTTTGCCAAGAGCAAGGACAAGAAGTATTTCATAACGGGAAGGTATGTCCAAAGCTTTGCAAAGCTTCTGCCTCTGCACTGTACCAATCATGCAGCCACCCAATTCTTTCTCTGTTGCGCCCAAGAGAATACTTTGGGCAGCTATTCCATGGTCACAGCCAGGAGAAGGACTTATCTGAGTATCGTTGAGTATGATGATGTATGCAGAAGGCCGCTCACCTTCACTTGGGCCCTGCCAGTCTTTGAGATAGCCTGCCCAGCCAAGATGCGGAAATATCAATGCGTTCTTTTGTGGGTCACAGGAAAGTACATATTTTAGTGGCTGTAAATTAGCTCCAGACGCCGAAAGTCTCCCAAGGTCAACAAGCTCTCGTAACATCTGGTGTTCCACAGCAACTTCCTGGTAAAAACGCCTGTAGGTCCTATTCTGCATTACTAAATCTTTTATCATCATAATCTCACTTGTTGAAACGACGTTCTCAGTTGCTCTGCTGCTGAATTTTTATATCTAATGTCTGACCTTCGGATATAGTCAGACTTTTGCCGAAGTTAATTTCGAGGCGGCCGTCTTTGAGCTTGTGGCTGCTTTTGACAGTTTGAGGCTCTAACGTTATTACAACTTTGACTTTATTAAAATCCTCGGGGACCTCAAAAGTAAGTGTTTTTAGATTTAATTTGCCCCAGCGCAGGTCAATTCGGTTTCGCTGGATTTTGCTTTGGCGCTTCTGGGTGAACAAACCCCATCCCTCGGCGGCTGTGAAGGCTGCGCGGAAGTTTTCCGGTGTTATGTTTGGCGCGAAGCCAAGATGTCCTTTGGGGCCGTGATATTCATAACCGGCAAGGGCTGTATAGACTCCCCAGCTTGCCATTGCCCTGGCGTAGTGGTCGCCGCATTCAACCTCGTTGAAAGGATTATGTTTTGATGGATGGTAGCGATCGTGGATGCCGCGGCAAATCACAAGTGCCTCATCGAGCATTCCTTCCCAGACCATATGGCCGGCTACCTGGTACTCAATTCCCGTCCACACTTCGCTCTTGTAGCGAACACCTTCTTTATAGTACGGACTCTTTGGCCATGTGCAGGTAAACAAACCCGCCTCGCCTTCTCTGGCAAACCATCGCTCCGGTTTATGTTCTGCATTATAAGGCCCGATATCCGGGGCCCAGTTATATTTCCAGACCGACTGCAAAGCTCTTTTAACTTGGTTTGTCGGATAAATGTAACCTAAGCCAAGCTGATGCGCCCAACCCTGTCCGAAAAGCTGATCGGACAGGCATCCTTTTGCGTATTGAAATTTCGGATGCTTCTGCAAATCAACGAGCTGGATGAAGTATTCACCGTCCCAAAGCCGTTCGAGGGAGAGCCTGCTGCCGCTTTCGAATATTTTTCGGCAGCGTTTTGCAAATTGCTCATCGCCCATATCTTTTGCCATTTCTTCGGCTGCTCTAAGTGCAGCTAAATACAGCGAGCCGACAAATGTGTTCGGCCCTTCGAAGTTAATATCGTATGTATTATGCTGGCTGTTCTCGATAAGGCCGTCTTCGTTACCATCCTGTTGTATAGAGAATTCCAAAGCCTTCTTAATACTCGGCCAATTCCGTTTAAGAAAGCTATAGTCGGCTGATGCCTGATGTTCGCGATAGGCTTTAAGCACGCTGCCGCATTGACCGTCAGCGGCGTAAGCACGATTACTCCTGAATCCGACGAGGCCGCTTTCGGTATCGAAACCTTCGCCGAAGTCCTGCATTTCTCTGGCGCTTCGCTCAAGCTGTGGGAAAAGACGTGCGGGCGCATGAGAATAGTTCCATACGTGTGTACAGGTGCCTGCACAACAGCCGACGCCTTCCCATGCCCAGAATCGGCCGTTCTTCCACCACTGACATGTTCCGGCCGCCAGATTGCTTACCGTCGAGTGGAGGCGGAAAAGCAGCCAGTGTGGAAGTGTGCTGTGCTCGTAATAGGTTTTGTGCCATTTATCTGTATTACTTGCGAGACGATTGTAATTATCGAGAACATAATGTGCGACTTCGGATGCGCTGTTGAAATTGTTGGCGTACTGGTGGCCGTTTGAATAGTTGGGAAAAAACCACGCT
>JAVVFI010000404.1:0-4891 GCA_032250555.1 Sedimentisphaerales bacterium | reverse complement strand
AGATTAAATATTGGAGACGTGAAAAAAAATTATTTTTGGTAAATCAGGAAAATCCTGAATGGCGTGACATTAGTGAAGGATTGTGAGACTTAGAATTAAAGATTTCAGAATGGGGGGCTTACCTTTTTAGATGTGTGCACACGTCATATTGTGTGCCAGATTTCTCCACTCACTTCGTTCGGTCGAAATGACACAGGGGGGCGCGTCACTCACTCCGGTCGAAATGACATTTGAGGGAAATAAAAAAGGCTCCGGATTTTGTGGTGCGCTTCAAAATAAGGAGCCCGTAAATGGTATCAATGTTTTTCTTTATTTACTGTTCCAGCCGTCGATTCTTTTTCTGATTCTGTCCCATCTCCAGCTTCCGGGGTCGGGGGTGTCCATGTTTGCTTTTAGCTGGTCGTTTGTGGGGGTTTGAGACGGTACGCCATCTGCGGGGACGTCGAGGCCTGTTATCCAGACGAGGCCGTTTAGGACTGTTTTTCGGAAGTCGTTGTGTCCCCAGTTAATCTGGTTGTGGCCGCCAGTGAAGCCGAAGCCCCGACCGCCGCCCGGCCTTTCGTACGCCCATGCGAGGTGCTCGGGTTTGCCCTTGCGAGCAAACACGTGGGGGTTGCCGCTGTGGGCATCGTTTCCTGTTCTGCGGGTGTAATCGGGGGGAATCGCGGTAAGTATCGGAGTGACATTTTCCATGTTCGACCTGAAGCGCATGTGATAGTACCATTCGTCACGGATAGCAAAGGGCTTTACGCCTCTCGCTATAGGGTGATCGGGTAAATCAGTAAATTGAGCTTCAAATGTGGGGTTGACGGACCAGAAAGTTTCAAAATAGCCTCCTATCCAGTCGAGGGCATAGTTGCCGGGCTTTCCTTTCGGCAGTTCGACAGTGTAGTGGATGAAGGCGATACCGACGCCATTTTTGGCGAGCTTGTCCACCTGCTCAAGATGCGGCATGGCAATGTGTCCACCACCGCCGTCACAGTAAATCGCAATGGCATCGGCATTATCCAGAGCTGTCGGGTCTTTGGGCCAGCCGCTGCGATATGTCACGGCATAAACATTCGGCATATTGTCATTCAGGGCTTTTGCCAGAAGCAGGCAACCGGCGTTGTGCTCGTGGGTGCCGTAACTGTGACTGGGGGGGCCGGCGATAAGAACTATTTTTTTCCTTTGGCGCATTTTTGTTCGCTTAAGAAGAATGTCCTTGAATTGAATCTGCATGGGCGGGCCGGAGTGTAATTGCAGCGCGAGGGCACCTGAGAGGTCCCGGTTCTTCTCGTCACCATCGGTTACTTCGGCCGTGACGTTACCATTTACTTTAAGAATAATCCGGCTGCCACGGGCAATGATATGGTAGTCGTTCCAGTCATCCTTTTTGATATTATTCATTAGGGCATCGGCATTACCGAGAGAGCTTTTGTCCATCTTGCCGTCAGAGGCGATGACGGTTTTCTGGCCGCGTTCGGCAAGCATTCCCCGGGCGTGCTCATCGTAAAGGCAGCCGGCATATCTGCCGGCCAGGTCGATATCGGCCTGGTAGCCGACGGCGTGGCCATCATCCGCGATATGGCTTCGAATCTGAATGCCGGAGTTGGCGGACTGTGTTCCACTAATACGATACTTAAGCTTAAGCTCGAAATCATCAAGCTCGCCCAACTGCCATGTAAGGAATTGATTCGATTTGCACGGATTCTGGGGCGTAGAGCGAGCAGTGATTGCTCCGTCGGTGACAGACCAGTAGCTCATGTTGGGTGCTTTCCAGCCGTTGAAAGTTTTACCGTCGAAAATCGGTTTGAAGCCGGCTTCTTCAGCAGTCACACTCGCGGCCAAGCCCAAAAGACTTAATAACATAACACAAATAATTTGTAAACGAATGGTACGCATTATAGTACCTCCTCTGAAAGTAAGGTGAACGGGCAAAATATTTTCATCAAGCCGCGTCACTTAGCCTGCGGCTTTCCATTGTTCTTTTATGAACTGCAAACCTTCGGCATAAACCTGCTCACGGTCGGGGAAGAAATCTCGCCAGACACGTGTGGCGGCGGCCAGGTCGGGCAGTGCCCGTCCGAATGCTTCAATTACCAGCCATCGGTCGTAACCGCTTGAGCGCAGGGCCTTGAATGTGCCGGGCCAGTCGATATGGCCTTTGCCGGGTGTGCCGCGGTCGTTCTCGCTGATGTGGACGTGATTAATCGCATCAATATGTTTACTGATGCAACCAACCGGGTCTTTTTCTTCGATGTTCGCATGGAAAGTATCGTAGAGAACGCCGCAATTGAGATGGTCAACTCGCTTTACGTGAGCGGCGGCGTCGGCCATCGTATTTAGGAAGTAGCATTCAAAGCGATTAAGAAATTCAATCCCCAGGGCCACATTAGATTTTGCGGCAAGTTCCGCCGCTTCGCGATGCACCTCGGCGGCACGCTGCTTTTCCTCTTCAGTCGGCGGCTCGCCGGTAAAGACACCCAAGGGCTGATATAAAGGACCGCACAAAACATCGGAATCCAAAGCGGCGGAGCAGTCGATCGCCCATTTGAGGTGTTGAAGACCCCCCTGGCGGTGTTTTGCGTCGGGGCTAATAGGATTGTGCTCTTCGTCCGGGATGACACCCACGGATGTACAGCCCAGTCCATTATCTTTAATCGCTTTACCTACCTTTTCGAAATGTTCGGGCCGGCCCTCGAAAAGGGGTATCTCGACGCCGTCATAACCGACTTTCTTGATTGCTTCCAGAAGCGGAAAAGCTTCTTCAGTGACGTGCGTGGTCCACAACAACATATTAAATCCAACTTTCATTGTAAGTTTCTCCTTTTATTACAATTAGTATTATTTTATGGCATTATCCGTTAATCGGGATATTCAATTCTTTGAGTGTATTGCGCATCCATTTCAGTGACTGCTCTATCATTGGGCCGCCCTGGCCTTCGCACTCCATACTTAATACGCCGGTATAGCCGTAGTCCCGCAAAAGCTTCAGACACCGGCGAATATTCTCGGCGTTGACACCATCACCCAATGAGCAGTGGCTGACGGCAATGCCGGTCTGCTCGCCCCGAACCGATGCGGCTAATGATTCGGAGACATCTTTGATATGCACATGACTGACGCGAGCAATAAACTTTTTGAGAAACTCAAGCGGCTCCTGACCGGCTATAAATGTATTGCCGGTATCCATATTCATTCGCAGGTAAGGACTGTCGCAAAAGTCCAGCATCTTTGCCATCATCTTCGGCTTGGTAGTGAAGTATCCGTGCGGTTCTATGTTGACAATGATTTTGTGCGCGGCGGCAACTTCGATAATCTGCTCGTAGCTTCGTTTCATCATATCCATAGCTTCGGTGTCGGTCAGGCCTTCGGGCTTATGCATACCATCGGTGGTGTCGACACACGGGCAGCCAATCAGGTTCGCCCACTGGATGGACTTCATAACATACGGTACACCTCGCAGGGGGCCATCCTTACCCGATAATGGAAATGCAGCATCGACCTGTGAGAATTGCACGCCGTAGTTTTCCATCTTGCGGCGAAGGAGTAACGGGTCCTCGTATAAAGCCACGTGGGGCTGGTATCCGAGACCGTGTATCCAACTTACTCCATCAATGAGGCCGCATTCGATATAATGCACATCGTTTCGCTGGGCCCACTGAAGGCAGGCCTCAAAGCTGAAATACGAGCTGTTAAAAGCGTCCGTATGAAATCCGATTTTCATCGCTCACCTATCTCCAAAAAAGGTTTCGAATCGTTTTGTAACCGATTAGTTCAAATTTGCTGAGGCCGGTGTAAGTCCAGCCGTCCAGGCGCAGGCGTTTCGAAAGAGGCGGCCTACGTGCGGATTAGCCAAAGCCTGGACATCGTGTCCGAGAACGCTGTGGAAGACCCGGCCTTTGCCGTATTCCAGTACGAATGCCATCGGATAATCCTTGCCGTCCACTTTCGAACGTGCTTGAGCCAGTACCTTTATCGGCGTCTTTCCCGCCAGGCACGTGTAAAGCTCATCGACTGTGTCGAACTGAGTCATTGTATCAATAGCCGGGTGCGTATTGTCGGTGATCCGGACGGTGAATTTGCCGTGGGGGTCGTGCCCTCTTAACTTGGGATCCCAGACACGCCCGGCAAGCTCAACGAATTCGGGCCACTGCTGAAATGCCCCGCAGGCAAAGTGAACCAAGACCAGACCTTTTCCGCTCTTGACAAGCCGTTTGAGGTTGGCACGGGCCTGGGGGCCCGGGTCAGGGACTTCCCAATCCATGAAGTGCAGCACAATGACGTCATAGTCGGCAAGGGTATCGGCTCGAAGGTCATTCGGTTCTTCGGTGATCGTCACACTGAGCCTCTTGTCGGCGGCGATGGCCTTGGCTAAAACCGGCGTCGTCTCTTTCCATTTGTGCCCGGGATAGTCGATACCGGTAACTATAAGCACTTTTTTGGTTTGCGATTCTTTGCCTTCGGCCAAAGCCTTTGGAGTTATGCTGCAGCCAGCGGTAAAAACAACCAACGCTCCGATTAAAGAGATGTACTTCATAACTGCTCTCCTTAGAAGCAAATGTGAATGCCTCATTTGTATACCCAATGAATTGCGAAGAAGACATCCACGCATTAAAGCCAGATTCTTTTTAGTTCTTGAACCAATTATTGGCTCTGGGGCAATAAAACACCTGTTTATCAGCAAGCAATATAACAGCCCTTGTTATCATCTGTCAAATCCTATTTTAGGGGCTATTAAGAGAGGTTGTTGCACATCTTAGTTAGATGTGGTATAAGGGCAACTGTCAGTAACAAGTAACAGGCAGAAAGATAAAAGTGAGTGATCACTAATATGGAAATATCAGGGTGGAAATAGTCAGTAAGTATCTGAGTGTCTACAAGTCACCCTTTCCAAGTCGGGTGTTAT
>JAVVFI010000403.1:0-4891 GCA_032250555.1 Sedimentisphaerales bacterium | reverse complement strand
TATCGAAACGAAAACCGTTCATAACATCAAGCGCCCCTCTGGTCGTATGCGCCGAGAATCCGAGATACCTAACCTTACCCTCTTTCTTTGCCTCCAAAAAGGTTTCGATGGCACCACCCGGCCCCAAAGCCTTCTTCACTTCTTCGGGAGTGCGAAGATGATGCATCTGGTATAAATCGAAATGATCGGTCTTAAGCCGTTTCAATGACCGCTCTAATTCAAAACGAGCACCTTCCTTGTCCCTCATCTTTGTCTTACAGGCCAGGAAAATACTGCTGCGGTCAATTTTAGCAGCCTTAAGTCCGATGCCCATTTTTACCTCGCATATACCATCCTTGCCGTATGCGGGAGCGACATCATAGTAATTAACTCCTCGTTTGAAAGCATCAAGCAGGCCGGCATTGCAGCGGTCCTGGTCATAATGTGTAAGGGCAAGCCCTGGAAATCCTACAACCGAAATTTTCTCGCCGGTTCGGCCAAGAACTCTTCTTGGTAATCCGGCAACCATGTCCTGTTGTTTCGAGGCCGATTGTGCAGAAGCTGATAGAGACGCGGCTGCAAGTCCCGCCGCAATACCACTCGCATTTTTCAGAAATGTTCGTCTTTTCATAATAATTTCCTCACGACAGAAATATTTAACATTACTGTTTAGGAATTACAATAATCTGAAGTAACCATTATAAAAGACAAGTATATTTTGTCAATATTTAACTTTCGATATAAGGTACATCACATCACGATTCTATCATTGCAATATCACCTTAAAACTGATATATTTCACTAACGTACTTTGTGACGGTATAGTGTGTCACATTTACATCTTGATACGAGCTGGAAATTCATACTTACAACATCCTGACCCGTGACGGCATAGTAAAAGCAAAAAACTATTCAAAAAAAATATAAAGAGAGGAAAGGTTACCGAAAATGAAAGCTAACAAACAAAACGTAACTCGTAGAAACTTTTTGAAGGCTGGAGCTGCTATTTCGGCCGGAGCAATGCTTTCACCGACAAGCAAGGCTTTTGCAGCAGGTTCAGATACTATGCGTGTAGCTTTGATTGGTTGCGGCAGCCGGGGAACTGGAGATGCCATCGATTGTCTGGCATCCGCCGATGGCGTGGAAATGGTCGCCATGGCGGATTTATTCAAGGACCAGCTTGAAAGCTCCCTTGCCAATATGAAAAAGAAATTCCCCGACAAAGTAAAAGTCACTCCCCAAACGAGCTTTCTCGGATTCGACGCATATAAAAAAGTCATAGCTATGAAGGAAGTAGATATAGTGATGTTGACCACACCTCCGGCTTTTCGTCCGCAAATGGTAAGGGCGGCTTTAGAAGGTAACAAAAATATCTTTATGGAGAAACTCGGTGCCGTTGATCCGGTTGGTGTGCGCTCTCTTCTCGAATCGGCTAAACTTGCCGATGATAAAGGTCTCTCTATCGTCGTTGGAACACAGCAGCGATGGCAGCCCCAGTATCAGGAGCTTATAAAACGAATTCACGATGGAAAGCTTGGTGATATAGTTGGCGGGCAGGCCTACTGGAACTGGGGCGACTCCATGTGGCACTTCCAGCATCGCAAACCAAATTGGACCGATATGGAATGGCAGATTCGCTGCTGGCCGTATTTCGTATGGCTCTCAGGCGACCACATAGTCGAGCAGCACCTGCACAATATGGATGTAATAAACTGGGCGGTTGGCACACATCCGATTACGTGCCTTGGCATGGGTGGCCGACAGGTTAGAACCGGCCCCGAATTCGGAAATATTTACGACCACTTCACAGTCGAGTTTGAATATCCCGGAGGTATTCGGGTAATGAGTATGAGTTCACAGATTAAAGGCTCTACTCCTCGTGTCGGCGAACGCGTCGTTTGCACAAAAGGAGCAACTTATACAACGCGAGCCTCAGGTCATATAGATGATACAAGAGGTCGAAGAATATTTAATTATGATGACAATATCCACAGCGGCGAAGTAGCTCAGTATGCTAATCTGATAAAGAGCATTCGACAGGGCAATCCTATCAATGAATGCAAAAGACTCGCCGAAAGCACCATGACAGTTATCATGGGCAGAATGAGTGCTTACACCGGCCGCGCTATGAAATGGGACTGGGCAATCAATTCAAAACTTGACCTGTCACCGGATAAATATGAACTTGGCGACCTTCCCGTCAGGCCTGTTTCAATGCCCGGAAAGACAAAGCTGATATAAACAAAATATTAAAGGTTCCCATAATAAGGAAAATCATAATGGTCTGGCACATAAATAAAAATATGTTGCTTTTTGCTTTATTGTTGTGTTTCACTTTCTTTACTTGCCATAGTTATTCTTCTGAAATCGGAAGAGCCGAAATCTATTCAGTTGTCGAGCTTACCTTTACAGGCCCCGAGCAAAATGAAAAAGATGTTCCCGCCCGCGATATTGATTTTTGGCTGCGAATCCGTCATGAAACCGGTTCAACTGAATATAAGATTCACGGTTTCTGGGACGGTGATGGAAAAGGCCGAACCACCGGTAATATCTTTAAGGTTCGCTTTTGCCCGACAAAAACCGGACGCTGGAATATAGTTGAGGTTTATTCAAATAAACCAGAACTCAACGGTCAAAAGCAGGGTGACTATCTCTGGTCAACGGCATCGGACCATCCCGGCTTTTGGATTGTCGATTCAAAAAGTCCGGGCAGCCGTTGGTACAAGCGTTCAGATGGCTCCCATCCTTATATTTTAGGCAATACGCATTACTCATTTCTGTCAGGCTACCAGAAAGATAATCAGCCCAGCAAAAATGACATCGCCGCCGACATAGCAGGCAACGCAAAATACTTTAAAAAGCTTCGTTTTACTTTACATTGCGATCGCTATCCGAACCCGGATGAAAAACCCTTTTTCGACAACAACGGCCGACCAACCGACCAGGGAAATTACTCACACCGTCCCAATCCGCGATGGTTCAGTCAAAGGGCAGACATAGCCGTACAGACCTCATGGAAACACGACCTGATTGCCGACCTCATTTTGTGCGGCCCGGATACAGAGGATTCACGCTCGACTCTGCAAGCCAATAACAACGACGGTGACCCTACACCATGGCTCAAATATGTTGCCGCCCGTTATGGAAGCTTTCCAAATGTTTGGATATGCCTGTGTAACGAATACGAGATAAAAACTCCCAAATATACTGAAGAAGAAATTGTCAGGTTCGCACACATCATCAAACAATATCTCCCTTAT
Organism: Sedimentisphaerales bacterium; assembly: GCA_032250555.1. Lineage (GTDB taxonomy): Bacteria > Planctomycetota > Phycisphaerae > Sedimentisphaerales > Anaerobacaceae > NIOZ-UU13. The sequence goes on along the minus strand of JAVVFI010000403.1, from coordinate 1,652 downwards.
CCAACACCTCTGAGCGTCCATTCAACACCTCGAACACTCTGGTCGAAAAGGTTCGACAAACTCCCTCCATGGAATGACCACCAGATTATCCAGAAAAAGATTCGCAACCTTCAAGATTCTGCCGACGTAATTCAGTACACATGGCAAAATCCCGATGACCGGAAACCACATAACAAACCCACAGTCAACGACGAGCTAAGTTATCAGGGCAAAGGTGACAAGCATACCGAATACGATACCGTTGAGTCTCACCTCGGTGTCTTTCTTGGCGGCGGCTACGGAACCACCGGCGAAAAACCCGGCAACAAATTGGGCCAGTATTTCAAAGGATGTTTTAATCCTTCCGAGCACTCCGCCGCTGACAATCTAAAATACCTGCGCCAGATAATCGACACCCATATCACCTTCTGGAAAATGGCTCCTGATACTAATATCTTCTCAAACCTTCACCCTGACTTTCGCGGTCTTGCCTGGCCTGATCACGAATATGTTCTCGGCACAAATAAACGCCACAAAAATATAATCGTCAACCTCCCTGCTGGCACATGGACAGTAAGGCGCTACGACATAATAAATAAAAAGGCAGTAACATTATCCAAAACAGCTCGCAAAAGTTTTACCTTTGATTCTCCTAACAGCCGTGCAGTCATGTTCCACTTCAAAAAACAATAGTCAGAGGGGGAAAAATAAAATGAAACATTCCTTATCACGACGAGAGTTCTTAAGAAATACATCGGCGGTAGTTACCCTCTCAGCGACTGGTTGTTTAGCAAAAGTAGAATCAAAATCTCCGAAACAGCCAAATCTCATTTTCATGTTTCCCGATCAGTTCCGCCGGCAATCCATCGGCTATATGAATGAGGACCCGGTTATCACCCCTAACCTGGACCGATTCGCTTCTGAAAGCATGGTTCTTACCGATGCCGTCAGTAGCTATCCAGTTTGCAGTCCCTTCCGTGCACAATTATTTACAGGTAAATATCCCATCTCGAATGGTGTCACCACGAATTGCAATTCCGCTCAAAGCGTCATGCTCAAACAAAACGAACGATGCCTGAGCGATATTCTCTACGATAGCGGATATAGTCTCGGCTATCTTGGCAAGTGGCATTTAGACAAACCGCACGAGCCGTATGTCGGTCGCAGAAGAGGCCGCGTAGGCGCCCCGGGCGGCGGCATAGTCTGGGACGAGTTCGTACCCGCCCACCGTCGTCACGGATTCAAATTCTGGCACGCTTACAACTGCCGGGACCAGCACCTTAATCCCCGCTACTGGACAAAAGACTCCAAACGAACAGAACCAGTATATTTCAAAGAATGGTCAACCAAACACGAAGCCGATGTTGCCATCGAGTTCATCAAAAATCCGCAAAGCAAGTATCGTCCGCCGGATAAACCTTTCGCTCTATTCATTGCCCCGAATCCGCCGCATACTCCTTTTGACCAGGTACCACAAAAGTACGTGGATATATACAATAACAAGACCTACAAAGACCTGCTCAATCGTCCGAATGTTGATCCTAATAATCCCCATCCTCAGGCAAAAGCCCATGTGAAAAATTATTTTGCTGCCGTTACCGGCACAGATGAGCAGTTTGGTCGAATCCTTGATGCCTTAAAAGAAAAAGGCCTACAAGACAATACCATTGTCG
>JAVVFI010000402.1:0-4909 GCA_032250555.1 Sedimentisphaerales bacterium | reverse complement strand
GAAGCTCATTGCAGGTTACCATAGACGGCAGTCCGGTATTCTCAGTAACTGACAGTACTTTTTCATCCGGGTCGATAGCGTTATACAGCTGGGGCAATTCAAGCAGTTACTTCGATGATATTTTAGTTGAGAGTTTACCCTAATCATTAATTATCCTCGTTTGGAACAAAAAATCTATATTATCAACCTGTTCTATTCTGATGCAAATTATCTACGAAGGTGGCTTTGTAAAGTCTAATTGTAAGAGATAGTGTTTTATGGATTTCACTATTGCATCATAGCATTTTCGTATGCTATAATGATGACCAGAGAGCATATTATGAAAACAGATTATCTCTCTGAAAGGAGGAATAAACGCTATGCGCGAACGAAAGGGTTTTACTTTAATAGAGCTTTTGGTTGTGATTGCTATTATAGCGCTTTTGCTTGCCATATTGATGCCGGCACTGCAGCGTGTTAAGAGTCAGGCTCGAGCGATAACCTGCCAGGGAAGTCTGCACCAGTGGACACTTATCTGGTCGATGTTCACAACAGACAGGGACGGTTATTTTCACCAGGGTCTTGGTGGAGAGAGCGAAACGAGTGATGGAAGATGGCCTGTTGTGATGCGGACAGAGTACAAGGACCTGGATATGCGTACCTGCCCTTCGGCAACGAAACCTTTATCTGAAGGGGGGCAAAATCCGTTTGCGGCATGGGGTGTTTTTGATGACGGCTCCTTCGGAAGCTATGGCTTTAATGAGTGGCTGTGCAATCGAACAACGGGCAGCAATGCGGACAACTACTACCGGCATGTAAATATCAGGCCTGCGGACAAAATACCGGTATTCCTTGATTGTTTTTGGTATGATGTCTGGCCGTTTCCCGAAAATCAACCTCCATTATATGACGGCGCGACTGAAAACCTCGCCGGCAGCAACGAGATGCGTCGGGTCTGTCTGAACCGTCACAGTTCGGCGGTCAACGGAGCCTTTTTGGATTGGTCCATAAGGAAAATAGATCTCAAAGAATTATGGACGCTGAACTGGCATCACAACTTCGATATCCGTGGTCCCTGGACCATCGCCGGCGGCGTTCAATCGAGCGACTGGCCGGATTGGATGAAAAGTTTCAAGGATTACTGATCAGTAAGATTGCACAGGTACCTGCTATAAGATACGCCCCAGGATGCGATCAAAGGACGGAATGTTTCCAGGGAATGATCAGTGCTCTTCTTAAAATTTATTTGCTGTGGGTAAGAAAATGTCCACTGGTTGATGGATTTCTTCATAGCATAACGTTTGGGAGAGCCCTTACGCGGATCTGGCTTTCGTTTTATTTTCTTTGCCCGGGCCTCGCTTGAAAATGCCGCTGCGCCGCAGGAGATAACACAGCTTTGATTGCACTGCGGCTGGTCAGACAATTATGTCCAGGAGGTAACATTCTGCCTTGTGAGTCCTTTGTGGAATTGTCTTTCGAGTTGAACATTATGTTACTCTTTCGGTCTCTCATCATAAGTTTTCTATTTCCATCGGTTTTGATAAAGATGCTTTTCGAAGAAATATATCAATCCCGGTAAGTCTATGACGTGTCCCTCTTCATGGACGTTTAGGATTATATTTTCAGGCCTTTCCATATCTTTATATATCGTTCTGATTTCTTCCATAGCTCGGCGGGCTAAAGGAACATAGAACTGACTGGCCGGCTCAAGCATACCGTTCTGACATTGCAGAGGTCTGGGGGCAGTAAGAGAATAAATGTCGGCAAAGTCAACTTGTTCTCTAAGCCCTTCGAATTTCCAGCACATGCAGTGATTCTGCTCCATATGGTCCATCGTGGTTAGAAAACCGGCACTTACTGTAGCGGCAATTCTTTCATCCATAGCACCCAGCCACATTGCCATTTCACCACCCAGTGACAGACCGCCACAACCGATTCTGCTGCCGTCCACTTCAGACATAGATTGCAGGTAATCTACACATCGAATCAAATCCCAGAGTCTTTCGGCCATGAGTAACCGGCCTTTTTCGTAAACCTCATGCTGGCTCACCGTCGCCGAAATTGTAACATATCCTCTTTCAGTCAGAACAGTGCCAAATCCCTTATAGATACTGTCTGATTTTTTTCTTGAGCCTTGCCCGGTAATGGTTTTAGGATCATACGGGCTATAAAGATTGCTCCCGTGACCTCCTATGCAGACAACCGCTGGAACAGGTTTGTCTTTTGAGTTTGGTATGGTAACAACAATCCGGATACGCCTGCTCGAAGTAGAATTTATTTCGAGTTCCATGATATGATATGTTCCTCTGTCTGCATGGGAGAGTTCTTTTGGGCTGAAAGGAATTGAGTTTCTCCTCTGGAGTGATTTATCCATTTTTAGGAGTTGAAATAGTTTGAACCTTACATTCTTTTGCCATGTTCCGGCATCTTCTTTTGGCCGTGATGTGTATTTCATAGAACGCTGTTGTGGGATTGTTTGGTCATGCTTAAGTGCCGCGAGCAAAACTGAATTGCTGAGAAAAGCAAAGACTGTTACCATTATCATTCGTCTGTGAATTACCATTTGCAACTCATCTCCTGAATATAGATTGTTCTTTCAGAACACCGGCTACTTGCGGTTTTTCAAAGGTACCATTGGGCCGATATATCGCTTTGCTATAACAACATTATATCGTCAGAGATGAATTTGTGCAATTAAATCGGTCTTAAAGCCTGTAATTATCCTAAACTTTTTGTGGTGCTTGTTCCTGGTATATGTATTTGTTACAATGTCGTTTAAATTGTTAATGAAACACTTCAATCAAGAAGGAGAAGCGGCTATGAAGACAAAGTGCTTGTTCTTTACAAAACCTGTATTTCTGTTATGTTTGTCGTGCATAGTATCAGTTGTCACAGCTCAGCCAATGGTTTCTGAGCAGCAGGCCGGGCGGATTCTGGATGCTACTAATATCAAGGGCGGTTTAATCGTCCATATTGGTTGTGGCGACGGAAAGCTCACGGCGGCGTTACATGCAGGTGACAGCTATCTTGTCCACGGGCTGGACACCGATGCTCAGGCAGTGCGAACAGCGAGAGAGCATATCAGTAAACTGGGAATTTACGGCCCGGTATCGGTCGATATATTCGATGGTAAGCGGCTGCCGTATGCAGACAACCTTGTGAACCTCGTAGTGGCTGAAGATATCGATGACGTCTCAAAGACTGAGCTTTTGCGCGTGCTGGCGCCAGGCGGGACTTTGTACACCAAGAAAGATGGCCGTTGGAGCGGGATCGTTAAACCGAGGCCTAAAAACATTGACGAATGGACACACTATCTACACGATGCAAGCGGAAATCCTGTGGCTCACGATGAGGTGGTCGGGCCGCCTCGCCACGTACAGTGGGTTGCGGAACCTCGGCATACTCGGAGTCACGAACATATTCCGAGTTTCTATGCGTTGGTCTCGACAAATGGACGGATATTTTACATCGCAGACGAAGCTCCGGTTGCATCTATCCGACAGACTCCCCAATGGTATCTCGAAGCTCGCGATGCTTTCAACGGAATCCAGCTCTGGAAGAAACCGGTTGGCACGTGGTTCCCGCATATCGTCAACTGGGGTCAAACACCACGTCAGCTTCAGAGAAAGCTGGTGGCCGTTGGGAGCCGTGTCTATGTTACCCTTGGCCTTCATGCTCCACTGACTGCTGTTGATGCGGCCACGGGAGAGACGTTAAAAGTTTATGAGAACACTCTCGGTACCGAGGAAATTATTCTTCACAAGGGGACATTACTCCTTGTCGTTCACAGTGTTACCGATGAGCGAGTTACCGAGTTGGCGAAATGGGTGCAGCTTGTTAAGAAAAAGTCCCCTCTGGATAAGAGAGAGACTGCTGAACCCCTGGTAAAACGTCTTCGTGCGACCGAAGCTAAAGGCGAAAAAACTATTCTGGCTCTCGATGCTGATACAGGACGCCTGCTATGGAAAAAGGATGGTGCGAATGCCTCCGGGCTTCGAACGCTCAGTCTGTGTGCTGATGGCGACCGCGTGTTCTATCAAAACCGGAGAGATGTTGTCTGCCTTGATCTTGAAACCGGACGAAAGCTGTGGACTGAATCCTCCGTTCCTATGCGCATGGTGAGCAATGGCAGCGTCTTTTGTGCCGACGGTACGACTGTAACGGCTCTGTCGTCACAGACCGGCCGGACACAATGGGCCCAAGCTGCCTCTCTCACTGAAATCAGGGATGTGTTCGTTGCCGGCGGGTCGCTCTGGGTGGGCGGCTTCAAGCCGTTTCCGACAAAGAGGGGACCTTCATGGGGCCCGTACTTTGCGACACAGCGGAATCTGACTACCGGTGAAATACTTATGCATGTCGAACCCGAGAATCCGAGTCACCATCATCGATGCTACTCTAATAAGGCCACTGACCGCTACATCCTCGGAGGCAGGAGAGGTACTGAGTTCATCGATCTAAAGAGCGGCGATGTTCTTTGGCATAGCTGGGCTCGAGGTACCTGTAAGTATGGCGTCATGCCGAGTAACGGTCTGCTTTACACTCCGCCTCATCCCTGTGCATGCTATGTTGGAGTTAAGCTGTCCGGCTTTCATGCTCTCGCCCCCGAAAGAAAAACCGGAATTATGTTGAGTGAGTCCGGAGAAGGCCGTTTTGAGCGAGGTCCCGCTTATGACAAAATCATTACTCATCAATCGTCAATCGACAATAATTCGGACTGGCCTACATATCGCTTCGATGCCCAGCGAAGCGGCTCTACGCCGAATCGGGTTCCTGCTGTGCTCCGTAGCAAATGGCAGGTGAAAGTCGGTCGCAAGCTTACTGCTCCAACTGTTGCCGAGGGTAAGGTGTTCGCATCTAATGGCACTGTTGTGTTTAAGTCATTGTCACTGTATGATTTATATGCCAATTGATTACCAGGTCTGTCAGACTG
>JAVVFI010000401.1:0-4923 GCA_032250555.1 Sedimentisphaerales bacterium | reverse complement strand
CCCGCAGATACACCAATTGTCTTTGTTAAAAACTTCCGCCTATTAATTTTATTCATAATAAATATCCCTTGTTACCCTCACGAAATAAATTATGATTAATCAATAATCATTAATCATTTACAAGTGCCACGGGCTTCTCATTGCCCGTGTCATCATCCGCTCGGCCTGCTCGTCATTGACAAAATGTTCCCCTTCCGGGTCCCATTTCAAATCCCGCCCTAACCGCATTGCGATATTACCAAGATGCGAAACGGTAATGGAACGGTGAGCCGTTTCAATCGGGGCGACAGTCTCTTTCCGTAATATCACGCAGTCAATAAAATTCCGCGAATGATTATCGCTTTGATACAGATGTATTTCGTCCGGCCCGATTACAGAATCAAGCAGGCTCTTAGGCTCCGCATCATGTCGTCCACGGTTCGCCCATATCCGGCCTTCAGCACCCTCGAATGTCACTCCGCCGCGTTCCTTGTTCGAGATAATTAACTTTACGCCGTTCTTGTATATGCACTCGAAATAGAATTCCTTAGCGGTATTATAAAAACCGTCTTTGGCAAATACGCCTTTGGCATTGACTATTTCCACCGGCCCTGTATCTTCCGTACCCATGCCCCATTGTGCGATATCCGGGTGATGTCCTCCCCAGTCAGTCACCTGCCCTCCGGAATAATCCAATAACCACCGAAAATTAACGTGGCAGCGGGCCGGGCAGTAGGGGGCATAAGGAGCCGGGCCAAGCCACATGTCATAGTTAAAACCTTCAGGCACAGGTATGGGTTTTGTAAGATGACCTTTTTTGGAAATATCAGGTGTCCCGCCCGGCAAACCGCACCTGACTGTATGCAGCTTTCCAATCCGGCCGTTTCGAACTAATTCGCACGCTCGCCTGAAATTATGGTCTGAACGCTGCTGGCTGCCTGTTTGAAAAATCCTGCCGCATCGTTTCACCGTATCGCTCATTGCCCTTCCCTCTGGTATAGTAAGTGACAAAGGCTTTTCGCCATAGATGTCCTTACCTGCCTTTGCTGCCTCGATAACAGCAATCGAATGCCAGTGGTCAGGAAGAGCAAGCAAAACCACATCGATATCATCACGTTCAAGGACTCTGCGAAAATCCTCATAAGAAGTACATCCTCTGTAAGTGCCCGTTTCCGCTTTAAGGCCATAATGTTCCGCGACTATTCTTTTCGCAGGCTCTCGCCCGCCGGTACGGTTGTCCCAGTATCCGTCACTCTCGCGGTTCACATCGCATACCGCCGTAATTTGTACGCGTTCGTCCTCAAGGAAACTTTTCAAATCATTAGTACCCTGGTTCCCCGTACCGATACAGCCCATGGTAGTCCTGTTACTCGGAGCAACATTGCCAGCGTTACCCATAGCTGATGAAGGAACGATGTATGGGAATGCTATTGCCGCCCCGGCAAAACCTGTGGACTTTTTCAAAAAGCCGCGACGTGAGAGATAGTGTCCCGGATTCATATTACAACCTCCAATTATCATTCATGTGCAATCAGAAGGAAAGCAGACACTGCCAGATGTATGTGTATCCGAGGGCATCGATGTCCTCCCAGATTTGTTGGACCATCGCCTTGTCACCGGTAATCTCAGGCAAATCTTTAACTCGCTGCTCCCATGGAAAACATACTCCTGGTTTTACCGGCGGCACCGCCCGGCCTGTCATACCCTTAACTTTCTTGCGTGACTCCACTGAAGTTGGTATATCGCACGGTGGTGTATCGGTCGGCGTCTCAAAGCTGCCGGACGAATACACACCATGCTCACGGCACACCTGATTCATGACCTTCATATTCTCTATATTAGTGTCATCCTGCATAATTGCGCCGGCGTCCATAATATAGCCGCCGTCCTTGGCAACTTCTTTAATGACACGCATACAAAACTCCCGCACTTCCTCAGGCGTCCCCCAGCTAAGCAGCATATTCGGAATACCGCCGCTGATAGCAAATTTATCGTGAACACTCCGATGGACCTCGAAGATATCATCCTGGTCACAGTGAAAGACAATGCTGCAATCCGGCAGCTCGCGGAATCTCTCTAAATGATATTGCCATCTGCCCTCTGCGTAAAACAGCGTCTGGTGACCGTTCTTCCAGAACTCCTCGATACAGGGCTTGAGAGTAGGCCAGTAATGGGACTCGAAATGTTTCGGATTGAAGAAAGGCACGCAACCACGATGCATCCAGTATCCGATGGGAACCTGATTACTTGGATCAGCGGTGGTCAGCCCAACATTGACCAGGTGCGGCATAAGAGCCTCACAGGCCTTGAGCACTTTTTCAGGCTGAGTATGCATATCATCAACCAATCCCAGGTAGCCCCGCATTTTGTCGGCGATGATGTCGAACGGTGCTTTGAAGATACCCGCAATAGCCGACCCGGTTCCGCATTCACTTCGCAGCCTTGCGATTTGCGGGCCGAAAGCATAGAAATATTGCAGCATGGCCATACCGCTCTTAACTAATGCCAGGTTGTTTCGCTTAGTCGATGCCTCGCCCATCTGGCAGACTTCCGTGGAAACACGTGGCAGCCAGGTCTCGTAGAGAAAGCCCGTCGGGTCGGCAATTAGCGCATCGTATTCATCCGCCTTCATGAACGCCTCTCCTTCCGGCGGTTCGATATAGTTAAAACCGGTCGTATGAGGAATGCCTATACCCGGAATACCGTAGTAACGCAAACCAGCGGCCTGTGCCAGACCTGTCCAGACATAAACCATATTCGGAACAATCGCGTCCCAGTCGAAATCCTTCGCACACTTCACAGCGGCCTCGAAGGCCTTGTTGTAATTATGAGCAACATCCTGGCAGGTCATACCAGCGTATTTAGCCGTGAACTCGGCAACAAACGGACGAATCGGTATCATGTCAGGCTTTTCGTTCCGCATCGCCGTAATGTAACGCTTCATTCGCTCGGAGTACAATTGTTCCATATCTTTAGCCATATCTTTCTGCTCCTTTTTTAGAATTGCTCAGCTTCCCTCAAAACTCAAAACAAAGCTGTTTTTATTTTATTTAATATAATTTAAGCATACTTTAATCATATCAAATCGTCAAGCAAACCTCCCCAGAATATCACTCATCAAGCCCCACTATTTGAAACTGCCCACCGGGCTTTTCCAGCCGGCACTTGATTGTCCCTCTGCTCTCAAGGCCGTCAGCTTTCATTGTAACTTGATCTGAAACTGGAAGAAGCGCCGTTAATTTACTATCGGTCAATTGAGCTTTAAGCAGATAACCACCATCAATACGCTCCAGACTCGTCTCATCAGGCACAGTATCTTCGGCCCGATGAGTACGATAAAGTGTCACGAACTCCATCTGTCTTTTTTTATCTTCTGTCTTAGCCGTTAAATGCCATTCACGCAGCTTGATTCTTGGACGGGGATTGGGATCGTATTGGTTCGTCTGGCTGAATGCCAAAGCCGAAGGTGTCAGAAAATTAATATCACAAACTACATCTCCATTTCGGACTCGAACATTATGCTGGCCATCGACATCAATCTTATTGATAGCATGAAGCCAGTATTCATACGTTGAAGGTTCTGTAGCTTCCAGCAGGTCATAGACAATCACTAATTCCGGTTTTACAAAAATAATACTCCGTGTAAAACGCTCCAGCGGTGGTTCGTAAGCCTCTCCAGCCTCGCCCACAACTATATCAATTGAAGGCGTGGTCTTGAATGAAATGATTTTGCCCTGGGCTTTAGATGTACGCCTGCCCTGGCCTTTCCCGTTGACAGTGATATTGTTGACCGACCGTGTGCTCCACATCCAGTTCTTGTGATGATCGCTGCCGTAGCTGTCTCTGTAACCTGAGCGAATAAGCAAACGCTTTCCATAACCCCACAGAAGAAAAGAATTATTTGCCTCGTAGCCGTGAGATTGCGTACCGAAAGGGCTGGACTTGAAGACCAACTGCACGCTTTCTTTCGAATCTGTCAGATTGGTATTAAGATATGCCTGCCCCGTGCCTTCGAATAATCGTGATTTCGGCAAGTCATCAATAGGTGTAGCCTGCACATCAGGAAGATCGCCCCGAATAAAACCGATATAACCGCCTGCATTTGCAGGACCGCCAAGCTGTTCGACATACCATCGCCAATGCCCGTTTTGTGCCTGAGCCGAAAATGTGCTCATTATTGGCATATAACTTTCTGCCCTCTTGTTGGCAGTCAGGTCACCGAAACCGCCACCCCTCTTGCCCGGCGGTACAAGGTAAATAGGATAATATCCGACCTTTGAAAAATAAGGCTTATCATAAGCGTTAATACCCATAGCCTCACGCATCACATCCGCCCACCATGTAAAACGGTTCTGATAGCTCGACCAGTATGAAGTACCCTCATGCCAGCCGCCATCGTCATCACTCCAGACAGGATAAACGTTGAAGAAAACATTCGTGGCAAACCATACCCAGTCCTCAGCCCCTTCGACCTCGCCGAGAAATGCCACGCCAACCTCACCTAAGAAATGCCAAGCCCGGTTCGAGTGACTGGCATACGGCCGCCACAGATGACGCGGATAAAGATGCTCATACATCTCATCCCCGCGAACCTTCATCACTGCTCGGCATATTTCCTTCTCTCGCTCGCTCAGAAGGTCATTAACAAAAGTATATGTGCGCGAAAAGTAATAATTGTATGGCATACCCGCCTCGTCATTGTATCGATATCCCGTGCTTCCCTTCGGGTCCCACTTGGCGCATTCCATCAGGATGCGCTTTGCCTCAAGGCCGTACTTTTCCTGCCCGCCGAGCAATCGCGTAAATGCCAGAGTGGCGGCGCTGTTAAGCGCTCTGGTTGTATATGTCCGGTTCCCCCACCATATTTCTCTCCAGGCATCGCTGTTTCGCACTGTTCCTTTCGGATACTTCGGCGGCTCATTCGTAGCAGGCGGCCTGGCCATA
>JAVVFI010000400.1:0-4945 GCA_032250555.1 Sedimentisphaerales bacterium | reverse complement strand
CCATAATATCGATTTCTGTGCCGTCTCTGCCTTCGTTTCCGACTTTACCGACGCTTCCGATATAAAGCCAAAAAGCCGGCCAGTGACCGACCTGCTTGGGAAATTTACACCGGCACACCCAGTAACCGAACTTATGCTCGAATTTGTCCCTGGTTCGCATTGCTCCGCTGGTATAACGGTCGCCGTCTTTTTTCGTGCGGATGAGCAAATTGCCTTTGCCGTCCAGGTAAGAATCCTCTTTAACCCAATAGCCGTCACGGCGCTTCGAGTCGCCGATGATTTCCCATTTGGACGTATCAATTTTCCGGCCATCGAATTCATCATTCCAGGCCAATTTCCAGGTCTTTCCATCGCCGGCGGGGGGCATAAATTCCTCTCGAACCTGTGCATGTGTTTTAGAGGCTGTGCTTACCAACACACAAAGTATCAGAAGTTTCATAATACAGGATGGTTGATTGATCATGTTTATCTCCTCGTAATTTTGATGATACTAATATGGCAGCGCTACTTTCAAGCGAAATCAGCGTTTTTTGCCGAAAAACGAAGGTGAACATCCTTGTTTTGAGCCATTGTGGCCTGTTTTAGCGCTGTCATACTAAGTATATTTATATTGCCGGCTGCTGATTAATTATTTTCCGGATCGGCTGCTTTGCTGGTTCTTCGCCGAGTAGCCAACAAGCCTGAAATAACAGTAGCTGCCAGCATAATTAAATACGCGATAGTGGTGAACCAATATCCCCACGTTGCGGTCTGGATATGGGCCATTTTTATAACCACTGTACCGATGGCAAATGACTGCAGGAACATTTTAATCTTGCCGGATACGGTTGCGGCGAAGTTGACGCCGCGTGATTCGGCGAGGTGGCGGATTATTGTTACATAAGCTTCCCGTGCAATTAAAATGCCTGCTACTGACCAATGGATAACCGAAAGCGCTGCCGGGCCTAAGCTGAAAAGCTTTGGCTGACCGATTAATGCAAAGCAAATAAACGTGCCGCAGACCAGAATTTTGTCCGCCAGCGGGTCCATCATTCGGCCGAACTTGCTGGCGACATTCAGCCTTCGAGCTGCCAGGCCGTCAACCATATCGGTGAGGCCTGCGGTAACAAAGATGATAAAGGCGACGTCGAGAAAACCTGGAAACGGCACTTCACCATCAGCGTAATATGGCGGAGCCAAAAAAAGCATAACCAGAAAGACAATGGTTAAAACAAGCCGGCCAAAAGTTAAAATATTAGGGATAAGCCTTAGCATAAACAGGAGTTTACACATTTAGAAATTCCATCACAAGCAATAATATTTCCAAAAAAGAGAAAATTTCTTACAGCGTAAAGATATTATTTGCAGCCATATTGTCACACAACGAAAAAACTACATAAAGCATCTATATTGATAAGATGATCTGCTTAATCAGAAATGTTTCTTTCAACAATAGAATAAATCGTCTCTGATTTGGCCTGGCGTATTATAGACACGAGGTCATCAGAGAAACAAAGGTAGTATCAATAATCTTTCGCAAATTTTCCTATAAAGCAAAGCCTGTACTTAGGCTATGACACGTTACCTGTGTCGATTCCATGCAAGTGCCAATGGGGCGGTAGCCAGAGGCGCCACCGGCAGTGTGAGCAGACCCATTACCAGTACAATGGAGGATGGTTCGGGCTTATCTCTTGTAAGCCACATGAATCCAATAGAAATGCAGAGTATGAGCCAAAGCCCCAAGCCAAGGCAGAGCGTTCTCGAAGCGATGAGATATTGGCGGCGGGCCGAGAAGAATGCCCATGTCGTCCCGAGCAGACAGCAGATCCCAATGGTCCAGGGGGCACTGATCCACAAGGCGGGAACAATGCCAAATGGGATTAAGTTAAACGTGTGAAGCGTGTCAAGGACCATAACGACGGGGCCGACAGAGCAGATGACCAACCAGAATCCCCAAACCAACCATGGTCGTCCTATAAACGTCATGGAGGCGCCCATGCCAACTAAACCCCAGGCAATGATAATTCCCACGGCAACAAGCTGAAGGGTGTTCCCGTAGCCGAATTCGTGGACCTTATTTACAACTCCATGCCACCCTTGTGTCACCGTCTCGCCTTCACCGGTAATAAAGAGCCACCCGACCACAAGTAACAATCCTGCGATGTATATCGCTAATGCAGACAGAAGGCCTGCCGCTCCCGGCCTGAGAATCATTGCCGATAGTCTCGAGTTACTCACCGGAAGTGTCGCCTTGAAATCGTCGATTTTAGACTTTCGACCACATTGACCAAAAATGAGTCCTGCAAAAAAAGGAACACCCAGGCCGATCTGTAATAAGAAAACGAAGGCCACAATAGTATTCCTGGTGTCATTTATACCCAGGGCTTTCGACAGGATGATACCCCCCACACAGAGTCCACTGGCGGCCGGTATGAGCCAGTCCTTCTCGTGCCATTCGCGCCAGAACTGTGCAGCCGCAGGGGAGTGGAATGGTTTTTGCCTTCCCGGCAGCAGGTCCCTCACGCGACCAAGGCGTCCCCAGAATCCCGGCCAGCCCACGCAATCACCCCTTCTGTCACTTGAGACACCAATAACGGCAACGATATACGCTGCGGCAAGGCATGAAACCATTGTCAGCAATTCACCAGATGTTAGTTCGGTCCACATTCTGCTGATGTTGGGGTATTCCTGTAACGAACCGTATCGTGAAAATTGCCAGGCATGAAGTAATTTAAGAACCAGTAAACATACTACAAATCGCAAGATCGGGAATCCTACCATTGACCAGATGATAGCCTGAGTACAGGCTACAGCGGCTGCCAACAACAGTATGGGGCCAGGTAACGGCCATGTGATGCCCAACAATATACGGGCGCACCCAACTGAAACCAGGTACAATAGGACGATGGTCACCGCAGGCAGAAGCATTTGCCATCCCACCAACACCCATGTCCGGGTGGGCTTGAGATACAAATGAGCAGGAAAGCCTAGGCGCTTGTTCTTTCTATAAAACTGGAAAAAGAGTATAAAATAAGCGAAGCAGATGAATTCATAAAAAAGGGTCATATAATGAATCTCTGCATGAGTTTTAGCATCAAGCGATGATATTCTCCCGTACAATACTGTGGTAATGCAGGCCATCACTATTATCTCGGTGAAGATCCACCACCGACTTCGACGCCAGAACTCCCATGTCAAAGCAACTGCAATCGAACGCATCTTTAAGTTCTCCTTAGAAAGCCTTACTCTTTACTCGTGCTATGAAGATATCCTCCAGCGTTGGCGTGCTCTGGGCGACGATGCGAGCATCGAGCGTCTTGGCAGCTTCTTTCAACTGATCAATTTGTCCGTCGCAGAGAAAAGTCCATTCCAGCGGTCCGCCGACGCACGACAGTGCACCCGGCAACTGGGGGGCGCCGGCCTGGGGCTCATCAAAACGAAGGGTCAGACGATGATGGGTTTCTTTTATATTGTCCACCGAATCAATCAAGACCATTTGGCCGTGATGAATTATCGCCACGCTGTCGGCGACCCGCTCGACCTCATCCACCAAGTGAGATGACAGCAGCACGGTGCGGCCTTCCTCAGCTATTGTACGGATGATCGCACTGAGGATGTCACGACGCACGATAGGATCGAGGCCGCTGGAGGGCTCGTCGAGCAGCAACAGATCGGGGCGGTGCGCCAGCGCTATCAACAGAGCGGTGCGGGCACGCTGGCCCTTGGAGAGAGTCTTGATCTTCTGAAGCGAATCGAGTTCGAATGTCTCGCCCAATTCCTCCGCATACGCCTGGTCCCAGTCTGGGTAAAAGGGCTGGGTGTACCGCATCAATTGGTCGATACGCATCCACCCCGGCAGATCACGCATTTCTGACAGATATCCAATGCGGCCAAGTACTCCTACGGGATCACGAATGGGGTCGAGGCCAAAGACTCGAGCGCCGCCTGCATTGGCCTTCAGCAGGCCAAGTATGTGCTTTATCAATGTAGTCTTGCCCGCACCGTTTTCTCCTATCAACCCCATGACAATTCCATGCGGCACGTTCAAGCTCACATCATCTAAAGCCATAGTTTTTCCGAACCGGCGACTCACGTGATCAATTTCGATTGTGTTATCGTTCATAGTAACGATTCTCCTTTCGTTCATTTGATGAAACGGCTCCTCTGATGCAAAAGTTTAATGACATCCTCTATATCGATGTTCATTTGTCTCGATTCGGTCAAAAGGATGTCGATTCGCTCATTGAGGATTTTGTTCCTCTCCCGGCGATTGAGCGGCGATCCGGTATCGCAGACATAAACGCCTGCTCCTCGCCGAGTACTTAGAACTCTGGCCGATTCGAGTTCACGGTACGCGCGGGCTACTGTGTTGGGATTCACAAGCAACTGCTCGGCCAGCTTGCGAACAGGCGGCAATTGTTCGCCGGATACCAGGCGACCCGACGCAACCAGATACTTAATCTGGTTGACTATCTGCAAATAGATGGGCACGCCGTCGTCGAGCGATATGTGAATCTGCATAGTCCTGCCTTTCGCAATTGTGACAAAAGAACCAGAAAGCCAAACCAGCCCTGCTTTTATATTGTATTAACACAATAATACAATAACGACAAGCTCCTGTCCATCTTTTTTAAAGAATATTTTCAGAAGTTCTTTAAATACATGGAAAACGCTCAAATAGAGTCCTTTTCGGCCTGGCGTATTACAGGCCTGAGGCCAAAGCTCCTTACTTTTCTCTCATTAATTTTATTACGATATTTCAGAACTTTTTTTGGAAAAACTGTAATATATTCTATTTAGGGGGAGTCTAATAAGAGAAGTCAACTTTGATATTTCATATTTCAGGGAGGGAAGTCTTGTTCCAAGGAGGAGTGTTGATAAGTGAGTTGCGTTCTGTAGTAAGGGAACCTCTAAAAATTCATTTTGGCTGAGGAGCGAATCTTTTTGATTCTGTTCGGCGTCAGGC
>JAVVFI010000003.1:0-37882 GCA_032250555.1 Sedimentisphaerales bacterium | reverse complement strand
ATAGTAAACAGTTGTTTGGATCTTACTTCTGTAAGAAGGCGGGAGTGGAGCCCGTCGAATATTTCGAGGCAAGCGAGCAGGCAAAGACTGAAGTGCCGAAAGTGGAATTCTGAAATAATTTTAGGCTTGTGAAACAATGGCGAATGAAAAAGGTAAAAGCCCCAAAGAAAGCGCGGTGGAGACAAGATACTTACTTATGCCGAGCCAGGCAAACCCTCAAGGGACAGCGTTCGGTGGAGCGATTGTTGCCTGGATTGACATGGTTGCTGCAATGGTAGCACAGAGGCACTGCGGGAAAGAAGTTGTTACCGCAGGGATTGACTCGCTGGTCTTTAAGGAGCCGGTCCGTATCGGCGACCAGGTCGTCCTGAAAGCGTCGATAAATTATGTCGGCCACTCGTCGATGGAGGTTGGTGTCCAGGTCAGCAGAGAGGATCCATACGGCGGTAACAGGGTTATTGCTACGTCGGCACATTTGACTTTTGTTGCGCTGGATGAAAACAAAAAGCCTACGGTCGTGCCGCCGATATTGCCGGAGACGGAAAAGGAAAAGAAGCGCTACGAGAATGCCAGGCTTCGTGTCAAAGCCCGAAAAGAATTGTTAAAGAAAATGAGCTAATGTACGGGCTCAAACTCAAAGGCTGCTGCTTTGGTTTATTAGAAGGAGTTAAATTTGAATAGTCGATGTACTGTCATTGTTCCGCTTTTTACAATTATATTATTGACGGGTTGCGCAACGAAGGAACTAACTACTGTTTCCCAGACGGCTAAACTCGGCAATAAACCTGAACGTGAAGAATGGTTTATGGACCAGGCGCTCGGTATGTTCATCCACTGGAGTGTTGATTCGCAATTAGGCTCGGTTATAAGCCATTCTATGGTCGGGGCCTCAGATGATTATCTGGAACGCTTCGAGAATGAGCTTCCAAAGTCATTCTATCCTAAAAAATTCGAGCCCGATGAATGGGCCCGCATTGCCAAACTGGCCGGGATGAAATACGTCGTATTTACAACCAAGCACCACAGCGGATTCTGTATGTTCAAGACGAAGACAACCGACTTTAACATAATGAACACGCCGCATGGAAAAGACATAACCAAACAGATTGTACAGGCCTTTCGCAGGCATGGTATAAGGGTCGGTTTTTATTTTTCTCCCGACGATTTCCGGCTGCTGCATAAGCAGGGCAAGGACGTCAGCCGGCGGAGAGCCGAGGCACTGCCGACAAATAATCCGGAGCTTATGGCACACAACAAGGCACAAATCCGTGAACTGCTAACCAACTATGGACCGATCGATATGCTTTTTCTCGACGGCACACCCGATGAACTCAAGGAGTTAGCCTGGCAGATCCAGCCGAACATTGTTGTTACTCGCGGTGAGATGGAGACGCCCGAACAGAAAATGCCCGATGAGCCTATGCCGGGCCCATGGGAAGCATGTTTTACGTTAGGAACGCAGTGGCAATTCAAACCGACCAACGAAGACTACAAGTCCGGTACAAAGCTGATAGAAATGTTAATCGAAATACGTGCCAAAGGGGGCAATTTCCTGTTGAATGTTGGGCCGACGCCGGATGGGGAAATACCGTTCGAGCAAACACGCCGAATGCGCGAATTAGCTCTGTGGCTATTTATCAACCGTGAGTCAATTTATAATATCCGTCCCTGGCACGTGATCCGAGAAGGTAATATCTGGTTCACAAAAGCTAAAGATTCGGACACTGTCTATGCTTTTGTAACCAAAGTTGACTGGCCCAAAGGTGAGCGTAAAAACTTCACATTAAAGAGCGTCCGCACAACCGACAAGAGTCAAATCGAGATACTCGGCCAGTCGGGAAGGGTCCTCGAGTATCAAACTGATGTCAATCCCAAAGCTTCATGGAGACAGGATGAAAACGGCCTGCATATTTCCGCCATGCGCGCCCAGAGAATCTACAACAACACCAAGTGGCCGAATCCCGTGGTGATAAAAATTACTCATGCCAAAGCCACATTTTGAATAAGGTCACGATGAAGGCAATTGAAGTCAAGAAGCTAACAAAATGGTACGGCCCGGCCAGAGGCGTCGAGGACTTGTCCTTCAGCGTCGAAAAGGGTGAGATTTTCGGTTACCTGGGGCCAAACGGCTCAGGCAAGACTACGACCATACGCTGTCTGATGGGTCTGCTGCGGCCGACAAGCGGGCTCTGCCTTGTATCAGGCGAGCGCATCGTGCCGGGACGGGCAACTCAACATACTAATATCGGCTATCTGCCAGGCGAATTTCGCATATGGCCGGGGCTGACGGCGCGAAAGTCGCTTGCAATATTGGCGAGATTAGGCAATGGCAAAAACATAAGCAAGCGGCAAGAGGAATTAGCCGAAAGGCTCAACCTGAATCTGGACAGACGCGTACGCACTCTTTCAAAAGGCAATCGTCAAAAAGTAGGTGTCCTCTACGCTTTTCAGCACCAACCCGAAGTGCTCATTCTGGATGAACCTACAATCGGACTTGATCCTCTCGTGAGGCAGGTCGTTCTGGAACTGATACGAGAAGCCGCCCATGCGGGCTCGACTATATTGCTTTCTTCTCATGATCTTAGTGAAGTGGCCGCGGTTTGCGGCCGAGCAGCTATATTGCGAGAGGGCAGGCTGAACGAACTGGCGCCTATTTCCAAAATCGTACAACAAGGTCGGAAACGCCTGAAGGTATGGTTCGCAGAAGGAACGCAGGTACCGAGCTTACCGGTCGATAAGTTAGCCGGCGTAAGCCTAATTCAACAAGAGCATGAAACACTTCACCTGGCTTACCAGGGATCAATCGATCCGGTGTTAAAATGGCTTGCACAATATCCAGTGAACCGTATCTCAACACCACAGACGTCACTGGAAGAAGCGTTTATCCAATACTACAATCAAAATCAGCCGTTGGGCGTAACAAAGCATCGGAATTCAGGGCTAAAGGAGGCTGCTCATGGGCAGTAAAATAAACCCTCGGTTTCCAATGCCGTTGCTGCGTTTCTGGACGCTACGTATCCTGCCAATTTGGGTCCTCATCGCATTGGTGCTTTTTCTTTTTCAGATAGCCATCTGCGGTATAGTGCACGACAACGACAGTGTTAAAACATTTGTCCAGTTTCTCGATATGCTCCCTTCATTTATAAAAACCGCTTTAGGCGGTGATGCGCTACAGGTCGGCAATGTGTCGGGGCTCATCTCAATCGGCTATAATCACCCGCTTGTTTTGACTCTGTATATGCTTTTTGCTGTAGGTGTACCGACCGGCCTGCTCGCCGGTGAAGTACAAAAAGGCACTATGGAATTGATTTTGAGCCGTCAGGTCACAAAAATCCATGTCTATATTTGTGCCGGCCTTATCACCATAACAGGAATGTTCGCACTGGTTATGGTGATGTTCAGCGGTACTATGCTTGCCATCAATGTGTATGAGTTCAGCCAGGAAGTCCCCCTGTATTCATTTTTTAAGGCAGCAATTAACGGTGGAATACTCGCAAGCGTCGCCGGTGGTATCGCACTTCTTTCGGCGGCATGTTTTCAACGCAATACGGCTGTGTGGCTGACGGTTGCTTATCTGGTAGCGAACTATTTCGTGTCGATTATCGCTGAATGGTGGCCACGAATGAAATGGCTAAAACCGACAACTATTTTCTATTATGTAGATGGAGAAAGAATCTTTACCAAAGCCGGATGGCCTTTGGACGATATGGTTATTCTGGTACTGATTCTTATTATCTCGACAGTATTAGGCGGCGTCATCTGGTCGCGACGCGACCTGCCGCTGTGAAAAACCGCTGCACAGCCCGGACGATTTCTGGCTGTGGAGCGGTTCATACATTTTAATCATCTCAGGATTCTCTTACCCGAGGCAGAGATTCGACACCACGCTTCGAAGCGGCAACTGTCTTGATGTCCATCCCTTCGGCAGGCTCAGGGCGAGTTCTATCGGCGATTGGAACTTTCATGCCGTATTTTTCCATGAGCACTTCTCGTTTCTGGTAGCACTGCTCTGTGAAGACAGCAATCTCCGAGTCAAGATTTGCGCTCGCCGAATCGCCGAAAAAGGCGTGAATAATCGGAAATACCAAATCGTGCTTTTTCTTTCTTAACTCTTTTGCCATAGCCTCTATTTTCGCGGTCGCAACCCCTTCCTGCATACAGGTGAATGGGCCTACGTGATATATTCCTGAGATACAGGCATCGCCAACCGGGCTTATTAAATCGTTCATAAGATGATACGCAATACCTGTGCTTAAAGGCGACTCGCCCTCGATATTGCCGTGACCTTCGTGGTTGCGTTCCAGAGTCTCTATCATTTCAATCGGCTTCGGAAGTACATGCCTTCCCTTGAGGACCTCATGAAACGGCTCGGCGATTTTATCTTCGACCGAAGACATATATCTTCCTTTAAGATATGACTGAGCATATTTTTTCGTTACTCTCAATGCCCTGCTTAGATTGAAACTTTTTAGTGCCAGCCCAATATCTCTTTTGTTGTTTCTTATATTCATTTTATTTACATAATCCAGCCAGTCTATTACCGGGTCCCTTACGATTTCGAGGCCCTGCTGTTCCAGCTTGTGGACTACAAAATCAGTATATGGATCGTGCTGTCTCATATAGATTTCCCCGATATACAGGACAAGGGGGAATCTTTTGTCTTTTCGCAGTTTTATTTTTCTGAATCCGGATACTGTTTCGGTGCCCCAGGCTACCATTTCCGGTACTTCAGCGCCATTTTCAACGACTTTTTCAAGTGCGCGCAATCTTTGGGTCTTGAGTTCTTCAACCTGGTTTCTATCAACTGCATACGGACGAAATCTCAAAGTTATATCTTCCAGCAAATCCGACCCTTTTATACCTTTAAATAACATCTGCTGCATTTTGGTTTTGTCCGACGAGCTGAGCTTGCCGGGGAAAGGTATGTCCTGATAATCGGATTCAGAAGAAGGCCCCGCAGCCGGGACTTTTTGAAGACCCTCTCGATCCAGAAACTCTCTGACTAATTCAACATACTTACCGAATCTGCATGGCCCGCTCGTCGTCGGAATCATGACGAGATAGTTGTTCTCAACATATTCTTTTCCTTTTCGTTCTATCTCTTCCTGCAGGAAACCGATTGCGTCACCGACAACACCTTTTAGCGGATGGCAAACTTCAGTGTAAATGTGCTTTCTCGCTACTTCATAACCTCTCTGTGTATTAGTAGCTAATACGGTGCTGTTTACCCCGAAATGTCTCAGACCGGCAGCACCTACGTAACTGGCATCGCCCATGTAAGGAATCAGCCAGGTTCTGTGCTGAGAAGTGTCATTTATCGGTTTTTTTATTTGCTCGATGTCCAATTTTCCCGGCTTGCTCTGGTTAACCACTCGTTCATGGGCTTCGGTCCTGGTTACAAACGGAGCATTGTTGGTTTGGGCATCCGTCAGCAGGACAAGGACCGGCTTGTCAGCCGCCTGATGTATTTTTTCTTCATGGTAAATCTTTAAGCTGTCCGGGCCACAGGCAAAATTCATCATCCTTATCGCGAATAAATTATGATGGTTCGCAACATAGATGTTGGCCTTTAAAATCTTGACGCTTTGCACCCAGAATTCATTCTCTACGAACTCGTCAAGAGACATATCCAGGAATTTATGCTCTATGAAGAGTTGCGGTATGTAATGTAAGCCCCTGATCTGCGATAACATTGCCCCTGAGTTTGAGCTTGCCTCCGGGTCAAGCAAAACATAATCTCTGCCGATGCCGACGTAAGCCTTTTCGTTGTTGCGCTCCACTTTTTGCAGGAACTTGTCACCTTTCTGATAGAGTTCGGCTTTGAATTTGTTTTCAGCGGCGTCAGCATACTTGATGGCATCCTTTATCTGCCTTTCGGAGAATCCAAACTTTAACCTGTCGAATTCCTTTTTTATTTCCCGTACAAGCAGACCCATATCACCGAAGTGCAGGATTGGATTTATCTGCTTGTCTTTATCGAGCGAGAGAACATCGTTTAAGATGTAACCTTCAGTTTCAGTATAAATGCAATACTTCAGGTCCGGAAGAGTACCGGTCCTTAACTCGATAAAACTCGGATTAAAAAGGTACTCTATGTCCGGGTGCCTGTTTAGCACAGACGCGTGTCCTGTCGCCAACTTTCTGGCTATACAGAATTCTGTTCTCGAATTATCAACGCCTATCTTTGCGATTTCTTTATTCGTTTTCGGCGATACAACGGGATAGAAGCCGAGCTTTTTGAACAGGGCTGCGCTCCAGATTCCCTTTTCGCCGAGTGTTGCAGTGCTTCTTTTTATTCCAACCGTTACTGTCTGCTGCTTGTCTATTTTCATATCGGAAAGTTCATCCAGCAGTCCTCCCTGTTCTTTGAAGTGCTTTTCATATATCTTGTGGTATTTGTCCACATAGTTCGTTTTCGGTTTTTTTGCCGACTCTGAATTTCCTCTCGGGCAAAAACCTCCGGTAATTATCTCGTCATCCTCAATGGAAAATACTTCGAGCTGACAATCTCTCATGCCGCAGGTCTTTCCTTCAAACAAGTCTTTACATGACACTTTATTCTTCTCGAACGGCATATCTACCAAATCCCAGCCTCTGAAAGCAGATCCACAGCTCTTGCCCTGTGCTTCTGACTGCTTTATATTCTCGATTATGTCCAGCGCCTGTCCCCATGCTCCGAACATTTCTCTATGTGGATAGGCCTCTATTTGCTTTTCCGATACCTGGGCAAGTGCTGCAAGGAAAGCCTTTCCCAAAGGAGGGCCGCCCTGAGCTGAACATTTATCGCCGGCGTGCTGTGAGCCTCCGACGAACTTATAGTAATAGCTGGCGGCAGTTCCTCTGACTATCGCTGCTGCTATTTCCTCTTTGCTGAAACCTTCGGCAATAAGCCTGTTCTCATCCATCTCCATAAAAACGCCGCACGTCGAATCAATCACCGGAACCTTTTCCGCATCGAGTGCGGCCTGTTGCAGGGTATTTTCCACGTTCAGATCTATGATATCGGCCATGTTCTCGAGGGTCTGTCCCGAGCCGGCCTGACAGCTATAGTTCATTTTTGCTTCTTTGACCGTACCATCAGGAGAGAAACTGGTAAACTTCATATCCTGGCCGCCCACCTCGAATATTGTATCAACCTCGGAATTGCAATGTTTGACGCCAAGGGCATGACAGGTGATTTCGTCGGTTACTCTGTCAGCAAGCTCTATGCCCTGCTTCGTCAGTTCTTCTGATTTCTTTTTGCTTACCAGGATTTTCTCGTACAGTTTTCTCGCCGAACCTGTTGCTCCGACTCCTTTTACAATCACTCTTTCTCTGTGTCTGCCGAGATACTTAAGAACGCGTTTTAACGACTCCTCCGGATTGCCATGAGTTTTGATATAAAGTTTATCGAGGAGTTTGCCGGTCTTTAGCTCAACCAACGCTCCTTTTGTAGTTGTGCTTCCTCCGTCAATTCCCAGGACAACTTCGGTATTGGGCGGTATTTCTCCCTGCAGTGTGACGCTGTTCTCATTCACTTTACCAAGATATTCGAGAAGAGCCGGCGTGAATTGTCTTTTTTCCCTGCTGTATTGAGCTACTTTATCGAGTTGTTCGAGACTGAAAACTACATTGTTGTTCTGCTCTATTCCTTTAATCGCTGTTCCGATGGCCGCGATGTTGTGATAATGCTTGGGTCTTGTTATAGAAAGGCCGAGGAACTCTTCAAGGCTTTTTCTTATAAGGTCGTTGGTAAGAACACCGCCGGTTGCTATAGCAGTGTTGGAATTCTTATTGTCGTCGAATTCTCTTGCTCCGAGAACATCTATTTTATAGTTTCTTGCAACGGTTCTAAAAAGTCCCGACAAATTGTCTTCTCTTGTGGCACCCTCGTTTTGCTTGTGAATCAAATCAGATTGGATAACAACGCCGCATCTTGCCAGAAACTCACTTGGCTGCTTAGACTGCTGTGCCTCTTTCAGGGCCCTTTCGAACATCTCCTCTAATCTTGCCTGCTGCTTTTGCCTGTTCTTCGTTCTGATACTTTCTTTTTGATTTTCGTCCTTAGCTGCGGAAATATCTTCAAGCACAGGGGCGACAACCTGACCCTCAAAGAGTCTCCTGCACTGCTTTTCTATAAGCGTTCCTGAGCCTCCGCCACATTTGGTACCTGTTTTCCACTCCTGAATAATCTTTTTGCCGTCTATCTGCTTTAAGTTGAAAAAGTATGAGTCTTTCGCCCCGATATGAAAGATATATTCCGCCTGTGGCTGTGCCACTTCAACACCCTTCGGAATCGCAACGCTGTCATACACATAAGTTATACCCTTCATGACTTTTGGGAATGATTCAGCGCCGCTTCCTGTGAACGCAGTATTTTTGATGCTATCACTATCAAACTTCTCATCGATATCACGCCGGGCTTGTTTTATCGCTCCGATCGGATCGGCGAAGTGCATTATAGGCTTTGGAGAGTATATGATTTCTTTATCTTTGGTAAGAACCACATAATGCACAAAGCTGCTGCCGACATCAAAGCCTGCAAACAAAGATAAGTATGGCTTGCTGTTTTTCGTTTTAACTTTCTTATCCATAAATCACTCCTTACGCCCTTACAAGACTGACATCCTGTGTGTTATTCTCGTTTAGTCCTGAAACGTTCCCTCGGATTCTTTCAAGCATCTCAATAACTTTTTTTTGCTCATTAAGCTTCAAAGCGGCCATTATACGCTTTACTTCCTTTGTGTAATGCGGCTCAATCTCTGCCAGCAGCTCCCTGCCCCGGTTGGTCAACTTGACTATATTTGAGCGCCTGTCAGCCGGGGAAGGTGTCCGGATAACTAAATCTATTTTTTCCATCCTGTCTATAAGAGAAGTTATATTCGCACGATTAACGAGCATCATGCTGCTTAGTTGAGCCTGGCTGAGGCCCTCATCCTGTTCGCTCTGGTATTTTAAGAGCATCATTAGATTAAACTGTACGTCTGTAAGCCCAAAAGGTCGGAGAAATTCTCCTGCTTTTTTCTTTAAACACGAGGCTGAATAGTAAATATTCAGAAGTGCCTCATGGGCCAGCAACGTAAACGGCTGTCTTAAACACAATTCACACTCAAGAGACATCTCAATATCTCCTCATCAATTTATATTGTTTACATATATATTGTTGCCTAATTAACCACATTTTCAAAACATTTCAAAACAATTCTGAATAAAATCTAAATTATTCTATTAACATGCTGATTGTAGATAAGCTGTTAATAAACTTGTTAGAAACAATGCCGACTGCCAGTTTATCATTACCCCGCACCTTCTGTTGTTAGTTTGCATACACACACCACACATAAAATAACATGTTTTCCACAAGGAGAAATATGCTCTGGTTACATCCAACTAACGCCCCGACAAAACTTTACATGCTTTCATAGCGGTTAATGTAACAATCTAACCGACCATATGAATACTAATACTATTTTTTATTTATTAATAACTATTACTCTTATCAGTACTGAAAATGTTATATATCTGAATGTTCCTGTGATTTTATGACCAAAGCAACAGCTTGCTATTTGTTATGACTTTTAGTATTTTGACTTTCTATGATTACTGAATATTTGCAATCTGACTGTCAAGACAAACAGGTTACGATGATTCGGCGCCTTTATAACATATTAGCCCCCCGTGCTTACAGCGCCATTATGTTCATTGCGCTATTTTGTACGCTTGCTGTGAAGCTTTTTCATTCGTGGCGTAGCAGCTACCTTGGTGAGTATCTCGGCTGGATTCTGCTTGATATCTCATTTCTACTGACTGTTGAGGTTATCCTGTCATTGATTTGTTTCAGGTGGCCCAAAAGATGGATCCTTCGTATAGCTACTATTACCGCTGCTGTTGTATGTACCTGGGCGGTGATGAATGCAGGCTGGCTGATCAGAACCGGAACACAAATTTTACCCAGAGTTCTTTTGTCATTAGTAAGGTCTCCACTGCACACATTGCATATTATCGGTGTTAATCTTTTAGAGATGCCCGTGACGGCGTTTATTTTACTCGGTCCCAGTGCGGTTGCTCTTACATTTTTCTTCTTCGTTTTGGCAAACCCAATTCCGCCAAATTACAACAGAAAACGTTTTTTCACCAAGGTTGTTATTTCTTTGGTTATTGTTGTCAGCAGTATTCTGATTCGCGGCGCAGTGTCCAAGAGGAGTTCTCCACAGATAGCCGCTTTAGGATTACACTATAACTGCCATTTGCGGGCAATTATGAGCATTATTATCTCTGATAACCGGAAGCTTTTTCTACCTGAGAGAAAAATACCTGATTTCGAACAGTTAGAAATTACGCGTAAAGAACACCAACTGGATCGTAACGTGATTGTGGTCGTTCTCGAAGGAGTCCAATACACGTACACCTCGCTTGCAGACAGTGGAAGTAATGCTACACCGTATCTTGCGACTATAGCCAAACAGGGTGTTGAGTTTTCAAACACCCGCTCCTCCTTGACCCATACGACGAAGGCACTGTTTGCTCTTTTGACAGGATGGTTTTCGTCCGCTTCTCAGGATCTTGCTGAGACGGTTCCTGCTGAGAGGCACTATCCCGGTATAGTTACGACTCTTAGCGAAAAAGCTGGCTATAGAACGGCGTTTTTCCAGTCGGCTTTGGGCAGCTTTGAATCCCGGCCCGGGCTGGTATATAATCTGGGTTTTGATAAATTCTGGGCCAGAGATGACCTGGACGATCCGAACAGCTTTCTCGGTTACCTGGCAAGCGATGAATTCTCAATGCTAAAGCCCATTACCGAATGGATAAAAGCTGACGAGAGGCCATTCTTCCTTACTGTTTTGTGCTCGGTTACTCACGACCCTTACGAAGTTCCTGAATGGTTCGACACGCCAGCAAAGGAGCCGGTCGAGCGTTATCAACAGTCAATTTTCTACACTGATAACTTTCTGGCTGCCCTGGACGTGGAGCTTGCAAGATTGGGACTGACCGACGAAACGATTCTCTGTGTTGTTGGCGACCATGGCGAGGCTTTTGGTGAGCACGGACCGCGCGGGCATGCTTTGATAGCATTTGATGAAGCCCTGCGAATACCTTTTTGCGTGCGTGCCCCACTTCTGGTGGAGCCAGGGAAGAAAGTTACAGAACTTGTTAGTTCAATCGATCTAACACCGACACTATTAGGGCTGTTAGGCTTCGAAACAGAGAAGGTTGGCTTTGATGGCATTAATGTGCTCGGTTCTGTTCCGGATGGGCGCAAGGTATATTTTTCCGGCTGGATGCAGGAAGGTCCATCAGGTTTTGTTCAGGGAGAGCGTAAATTCATTTACAATCCGGCAGACAGAACATCCTGTGTCTATAACGTAAGCAGGGACCCGCTTGAATTGACCAGGATAGAGCTGCCTGAAAAAGAGGCTAAAAGGATTTCAGATGAAATTATAAGCTGGCGAAAAAGCACAATATTTCAAATCGATCAGCAGAGAAGCAGCAAGAAGGAACTTTTTAACCGCTGGATTTGCAAGTGGACAAACCGCGTCTCTTTAAGCAAAATAACAAAGCAAGAATAACATTAGCGCTTGCTCTCATAATTAAAAACAAACCTCATTTTCTTTGATTGTTTATTTTACACACAAAGTGTTGTTTTTTATCAACACGCATTTTTTGTTCCTAAACAAGACTGCTCAATGCTATAATGGGTGAAAATGGAGAGAATGGGGGCAATGGATGTTGATAATTATCAACGTGTTGTTAAAATATTAAATTACTGTTTTTTGCATAGAAAAGGATTATAAGAATGTAACTCTCTGTCATCAAACATATTATATGATGTTAGGGCCGAATTCCAATTTCATGAGTTTTATTTGGCATATTTTTTGCTCGTATGTTTAATTTGTCTTGTTTTGATAGCTATATTGGGCGGACGGCCTAAACATATTGAAGAGGAGGATGCGTCCGTCCAATTTAGAAAGATCCAAAATCGGCATTGCCGGTTTTGTTTATAATTTTGATTTAGCGGGGTCGCTCCGGAGGAGGGTCGGCTCCGCTTTTTTATGCGCAAAGGTCTTTTTATTATTTACGCAAGAGCATTCTGAAGTGATTTTAGCTACTCAAAAACCATTCATGTTCGTATAATCAATTGTGTTATGGAACGTGTGGTTTATAGAATTATCGATGCTAATTTCAATCGAGCCCGTGAGGCGGTTCGCGTGATAGAGGAGTATTGCAGGTTCGCTTTGAATTCAGTACCCCTTACCGAACGAGCGAAGCAGATTCGCCACGAGCTTTCAACGACAATCAGTAAGCTCGATGCCGGCCGGCTTATATCGAGCAGAGATACATTAGGTGATGTTGGTATTGGCAGGACCGTTGATAAGCAGCTTGTACGCGGCGAGTTAATAGATTGTTTTACAGCCGGGTGTAAACGTCTGACCGAAGCCCTGCGTGCGCTTGCCGAGACAACTCAGACACTGGACCGATCCGTGGCCGAGACGTTCGAAAAACTGCGATATACTGCTTATACACTCGAGAAGGACATTGTCATTTTTGGCGATACATCTGAGAAATACAAAAGCGTCAAATTATATATAGTTATTACCAGCAATCTACCGACGGAGATTATTTCCTTAGCTTACAAGTGTGCCGATGGCGGTGCTGATTGTATCCAATTGCGTACCAAGGGTATCGAGGATGACATTCTTTTCGCTCTTGCAGTTGAATTTGTGCGGATATGTAAAGAAGGCGGTGTCCTCAGTATCATTAATGACAGGATTGATGTGGCGGCTGCGTCAGGTGCAGATGGTGTTCATCTCGGTCAGAATGATTTGCCCATCGAACAGGCGCGCAAAATCCAATTGACCCCGCTGATAACCGGCAAAAGCACACATTCACCCGAACAGTTGCGTGCCGCCTGCGAAGAGCGGCCTACGTACGCGGCTTTAGGGCCTGTTTTTGCCACCGCGACCAAACCAACCGCGCTGGCGGTAGGTCTGGATTATGTAAGGCAGGCGAAAGAGATACTTGCCGATACCGGTATAGGAAATGTGGCCATTGGTGGTATAACAATAGACAATATGGAAGATGTTTTGGAAGCCGGAGCTGAGGCAATTGCAGTCTGTGCAGCGGTGACTAAAGCCAAAGACCCGGCAAAGGCTTGTCGTATGCTCAAAGATAAAATAATTGATTTTAAAAAGAGCTGATTGAGACGCAGCTTGGCATATTTAAGTATGCTCCAGTATTTATTTAATAATGAACAGTTCAATGATTCATGGAGATAAGGGAATGGATAAAACGAAACGTTTGATATATACTATTACAGTGTTAATGTTACTGACAGCAATGAAGTGTCAATCTCAGACGTTGTGGGATTTGGCAAACGAGAACAAAGATCTATTGAAGATTTCCACACTGTTCACGGCGCAGAACGTCCGTGATCATCTGGGCAATGAGGAGGGTATCAATAAAGCTATTAACTGGTGTAAAAAGACCGGCGTAACGCATATTTTTTTAGAAACGTTCAGGAGCAAGTACACAGCCGACAGAAAAACTCTGGAATACGCAAAAAAGAGATTTTCCGAAGAGGGTATTGATGTTTCCGGTTGTGTTACTACTACACAGGTCGGTAAAATTTCCACCGGCTGGAACGTTATTTCCTGTTATACGAATAAAGGTACACAAGAACAGCTTCAGGAAATCTTCGAATATACCGCCTCGATATTCGATGAGATTATGATTGATGACTTTCTTTTTACGGACTGCCAGTGTGATGAGTGCAAAGCAGCGCGAGGCAACAAGACATGGGCCGACTATCGCTGTGAACTTATGGTCAGAATGAGTCGGGAGAGAATCCTGACGCCGGCCAGGGCAGTCAATCCCAATGTTCAAATCATAATAAAATATCCGCAATGGTATGATAACTTTCATAACCGGGGATATGAAGTTTTGCGCCAAACAGCGGACTACGATAAGATATGGGTTGGTACTGAGACGCGGGATTATGAAAATGAGCGCTGGGGAGGAAAAGTACAATACGAAGCTTACTACATCATGAGGTGGCTCGGCCGGATAGGCGGCTCAAAGACCGGTGGCG
Organism: Sedimentisphaerales bacterium; assembly: GCA_032250555.1. Taxonomy (GTDB): domain Bacteria; phylum Planctomycetota; class Phycisphaerae; order Sedimentisphaerales; family Anaerobacaceae; genus NIOZ-UU13. The sequence goes on along the minus strand of JAVVFI010000003.1, from coordinate 23,817 downwards.
GCTGGTTTGATCCTTATGGAACGACTGAAAATACATATGTAGAGCAGGCGCGCCAGACAGTATTAGCTGATGCAAAGGAGATGCTGCTGTTTTGTTATGGTTCGCTGCAGCGGGATACAGGGCCGGCTAATGTGAAAAGGTTGCGAGAGGAGATTCCCGGATTATTTAAACTTGCCGGGCTGGTGCGCAACAAACCAATAAGAGGCATTCATGCTCCGAAGCCACCGAACAGTGACGCTTATAATGAGCAGTATGTATATGATTTTGTGGGGATGTTGGGCTTGCCTCTTGTACCCGCTGCAAAAATTCGCTCTGAAGTTCAGACAGCTTTTTTTCCGGTCCACGCATTTAAAGATCCAGAGTTGCCCGCTAAACTAAAAAGAATGCTTGCTGCAGGAAAGCCGGTTCTTATAACGGACGGCTTAGCCGAAAGATTAGATGGCATAAAACTCGATCATGAAAATTTAGTCATACTGAAAGTAAATGGTAAGCCTCGCAGTCTGCTTGAGCTAACTCGCGAACAGCTAAAGCCCATCAGAGACAAATTATTGCAGCCGTTGGGAATACAATTTGACGCCCCGAACAAAGTGGCCTTGTACCTTATTGGTGAAGACCGCCTGATTGTGGAGAATTTCAATGATGAGCCGATAGATGCGACTTTTACATTCACGAAATCCTTCGAAGCAGGAAGGGAGCTGATTTTACCTATTGATGGAGATGCGAAAGTTTCACAAAGTCGTGGTAGATTGCGTTTATCCAAAATAACTCCACGAACTTTAGTAGTGGTAAAATACTGAGATACCGAGGTTTTTCGTAAGGTATTTTAGCTTTGCTGACGTGTGGCTCTGATGGTAAAGAATTGTTTTTGAGGGGGGAAAATCGTCACTTTTATCGGAATATACAGCTTGCTTAGAAGTGTTTATATACTCCAAAAATAAGAATCATAAGAAAATTTTCCTTGAATTATCCACTAACAGGATAATTTTTCACGAATTCATTGAAAAACGCATGGAATTTGGGCATACTGGCGGTTCGCTGGGTGAAAAACGAAAAGGATTTTTGGCCCCGGCTTTGTTGGAAACTGTAAAATGTTTGTTAATAAGATGTTATATACGAATTAATGCGAATCAAGCAGATCATAGAAACTGTGATTCAAAAGTCGGCTTTTTTTTTCTGGTATTTTTTTATGATATCCGACAGTAGCTTAAGGAGTGTTTCGAGGGTTATCAACAGGTTATCCACAACAGAAAAATGCTCACGGACTTCGTTTTCGATCTTGTAACAACACCAAAAAACAATACGATAGAAGCAGTTGGACTGCATAAGTGTTTGTATATACAGATTATAAGTAGAATAGCGAATAGATGGTAATTTTGATATTTAGGACAATATGGTAAAGAATCCGCTGATCACTATTGGTGAATCGATCCACGCTTCGATCCCCAAAACTGCTTCGATAATGAAGCAATTGGCGCAGCTCGGTTCAGGGGCATATACAAAACAAACTGAGCTGTTGAATTATATTAAATATTTGATTGAATCGCAGGCTGCTGACGGTGCGAATTATATAGCGGTTAATCTTGATGCCTTTGGCGAGGACGAGCCGCAGATTTGTGTCGATATGATGGTCGAATATGTCAGACTTGTGCGTAAGTGGGGCAATGGTGTTCCGGTTTGTATCGACAGCAGTGACAACGATGTCCTTACGGCCGGTTTGAAAGAGTGGTATAATACTGACGAAGAAATACAAAAACCACTTATAAACTCAGTCAAAGTCTATACGGCTGACACCATTTTACCTTTGAAGAAGGATTATGATTTTGCATTCATCGGCCTCTTGGTAAGCGAGGAGGCATCAACCGGCCCGGGAGGCTCACACTCAGTTGACGAGTTGTATTCCATAGCTAAGAAAATGTTCGACCAGGCGGTTGATGAATACGGCTTTAGTCCCGGTGAAATATTTTTCGACTCGACCGTGTTCCCGTTAGCGATAGATATGCCGATGGAACCTAATGTGCCGGGCTATACGTACAGGGCGTTCGAGACGATAAAGAAAATCAAAAGAGATCCCGAAATGAAAGATGTGCATTGTTCGCTTGGTGTAAGCAATTGTGCCCGCGATCTGCCGGGCCGGAAGATTGGCATATGCCGGGCCTACGTTGCAAAAGGCGCAGAATACGGCCTTGATGCCGCGATTGTCAATGTAGGGCATCGTTATGGTCAGGTTGAGCCTGATGCAGAACTGATGGAACTGGTCGATGCCTACGCTAAGATGGACGGCTCGGCCGAAAGATTGAATAAGGCGATGGAGATAATGGGAAAATTCTGTCGCGAAAATAGAAGACCTGCAAAGTAATTCAAAGAAAGATAAATAACCTTTGGTCTCCTGATGAAATAGGCGATGGTGCTTCCTATGCCTGTCGAAAGACCCGCAATGACCATAACCAGCAAAGCAGTAATGACGTTTTCAGATATATCTATAGAGGAGCAGGAAATGAGGGAAAATCGATTATTATTAAATCATACTACGATTATTGTTTTGTTGGTTTTTTTAGTGTGTTGCCTGGCGCACAAGCCGGGTCTGTTGCAAAGTTTTGATTTAGAATTTGCATCTGCTCGGGAAAGCGGCGCAGGGGACAATGTTTATTATGTATCGGTTGACGGCGATGATTCCTGGTCGGGCCGACTGCCCCGGGCAAATGAAAAACGAACAGATGGTCCGTTCGCTACGCTCGAGGCAGCGTGCAAGGCTTCACGGAAGATTGGAACGAAACAGCAGAAAACAATCATTATTCAGGAGGGCCAATATTTCTTTAATGAGCCTTTGGTGCTTACCAACAGAGATACGGGATTAAGCATAGAATCGGCTCCTGGTGCAAAAGTCTATATTTATGGCGGTCGAAAAGTTATTGGCTGGAAGAAGGATGGTGAGAAGTTCTATTCGGCCGAGCTTCCCGGCGTAAAGAGCGGAAGCTGGGACTTCCGGGCACTGGTGGTCAACGGGCGCTTTTGCCCACGCGCCCGTTTGCCCGAAAAAGGGTATTTCGAACATCTCAGCAATTTCAATGTGCCCTGGATGAGCACTACCGGCGGCGGATGGAAGCGCAAACCTACGAAAGAAGAATTGACCACGTTAAAATACCGCCCGGAGGATCTCGGCCCATGGCTGGACATTAACAACGCCGAAGTTACTGTCTATCATATGTGGGACGAGTCCATGGTGGGCATCCTCGTTATGGACACGGTCTCTCATACTATTACCTTTGCTAATCCGTCCGGTCATCCACCGGGTGCGTTTGGAGTTAAAAAGTACGTTGTCCGGAATGTGCGCGAGGGTTTGACGAGACCGGGACAATGGTATCTGGATCGCTCGGCGGGCAAGGTAGTGTTCTGGCCTTTAACGGGTGAGGATATGACAAAGGCAGAAGTTTTTGCGCCGACACTCGAATCAATCATTCGGATTGAAGGGGCCAGAGATAAGCCGGCCAGGGATATAACCATTCGCGGCATAACGCTCTCGGTTACGACAACGCCGCTTAAGGCCGGCGGCTTCGGTGCCGGTAGATTCGAGGGCGCTGTTACAATAACATCCGCCCGGGACTGCCGGTTGCTTGAGCTTGAAATTCTCAATGTCGGAGGGCAGGGAATCAAAGCATCCGGCGATAATATTCTTATCGAACGCTGTGATGTACATCATACCGGCGCCTGCGGGATTAGATGTCGCGGTACAGGTTGTATCGTCAGTGACAATCACATACATGATGTCGGTCTTACTTATCCCAGCGCTATTGCCATGCAGGGCGGGGGTAGAGATTGTGAGATAAGTCACAACGAAATCCACGAGACGCCTTATACCGCTGTTAATTGCGGCGGACAAAATAACCACATCGAGAACAATCTGATTTATCATGCTATGCAGGAGCTGCACGATGGCGCTGGTATCTATTGTTTTGCCGGAAATGGTCTTGTGCTGAGAAGCAATTTCATCCGGGATATAGTCGATACCGGCGGTTATGGCGCTTCGGCTTATTACCTCGATGAAAGGTCTGAGAACTGCCTGGTCGAAGGCAATCTGTCGGTTGGTGTATCCAGGCCTTCACATAACCACATGGCCAAAAGAAATACTATCCGTAACAACGTCTTTATCAGCGATACAGATGCGAGGCTGACGTTCCCGAAGTCGTCGGATTATACTGTGGAGAAAAACGTTGTATATGCCAAAGGTAAAATCGTACTGGAAAATCCCGATGCTATTATGACGTTGCGAAATAACGTGCTGTTCAGCGAAGCTGGTATCGTGCAGGTTCGTAAGCTCAACAATTACAGCCAATCCGGAACTTACCAGTTCAAGGCCGATTCTGGGAACATGCTTGATGACCCGCTTGTTTTAGAATTTAAGGCTGGTATAGTTAAATTTGCACCAGACTCTCCGGCGGGAAAGCTCGGAATAAAACCAATCGATGTCAGCCGTGCAGGTCGGCGTCACTGAAGTTTTAGTCTTGACCATTTGGCTGATTTTTGTTATAGAAGAGTTACTGCCGTATCTGTTTTTGGACAGCGACTCGGCAGGTATCAAAACATAATAGACTAAATATTGAAGGGAGCTGGATTATGGCAGAAAACAATGACATTCCAGAACCGGCAGAAGAACCTAAAGAGGATACTCCAGTAGAAAGAAACGAAAGCGCCGAACAGCCTGCAGTTGAAACTCCGCCTGTGCAGGAGGCTACTTTTGAACAACCAAAGACTGTACAGGAAAGTACCGGAAGTAAGGAAACCAACAAAGACGCCCGTATGTGGGGAATGATATGCCATCTGGCCGGACTCGGGGGCTTAATACCTATAGTTCCGATCATTGGCAGTGTAATCGGCCCGCTGATTGTCTGGCAGATAAAGAAGGATGAATTCAATTTTGTTGCTGATCAGGGTAAAGAATCAGTGAACTTCCAGATATCGATTCTAATGTACGCGATTGTATCGGGGCTTCTTTGTTTTGCCTGCGTCGGCTTTGTTTTGCTGCCTGCGGTATATATTTTTGATTTGATTTTCCTGCTGATTGCGGCGGTTAAAGCCAACGATGGTGAACATTATCGCTATCCTCTGACTTTCCGATTCATCAAGTGAAGAATGCCGGATAAAACCAAACGCTGAAGTATGAATTCGCTTTGGCTGCGATTAGGCCGGTAGCCATTGATATGCGATTTGTTATAAAACTCTTTATTAGCTTATTTATCATTACTTTGTGCTCGCAGATAGGGCGCAAACTTCCGACATTAGCCGGACTGATTGCTGTAATGCCGTTAACCGGGCTCATCGTACTCATCTGGCTTTATCTGGACAATCCCGGCGATTTGAACCTGATGACCGATTACACCAAAGGTGCATTGTGGGGGATTGTGCCGAGCGTTTTATTTTTCCTTGTGGCGTTCTTGTGTTTTCAAAAGAGGCTGTCTTTGTGGATTGTGCTCTGCGCAAGCTTTGCGGTATGGATAATCGCAGCAGTTGTTCATCAGTTGCTGCTTAAGTAAGTCTGCTTGTACTCTCAGTTGAAGTCTATCGTAATATTCTGACCACTCCATTATTACCATCCATTTCTATCATATAGCCGGTCTTGATGATTTTTGTGCCGCCTCCTACGTTAACAACGGCGGGTATGCCGTACTCTCTTGCTACGATACTGCCGTGTGATATCACTCCACCTTCGTCCATCACTATCGCCGCGGCAGGCACAAAATATGGCGTCCAGCCGGGATCGGTGAATGGTGCTACAAGAATCTCACCGGCCAGGAGCTGTTCTTCCATATCGGCCCTTAGAATCACCCGAGCTTTACCGGTAGCAATACCCGGGCTTACTCCCAGGCCCTTTAGCACTTCAGCTTCTTCATCTACAGCATCGGGAACGTAATTGTCACGATCGAATTTCCCGATAACTACATCGGGTGGTATTACCGAACAGTTCTTGTTGTACTCGGCACGCCGTTCTGCAATAACCTGGTGGATATTGAAGTCCGCCTTACCGTTTACCACCGGTGCAATCTCTTCAAGTCTTAAGAATTGGCTGGGTTGTTTCAAGCGGGACAACTTTGGCCTGAGCCATAATAACATCCCTTACAAATAACGGTTGTTTGTACTCTTGCAAGATTGTTCCCGTTCGGATATTATAATGTAAAGTGACAGGTGGTGTATAGAAAAAACCAGTTAAGGAGTCCTCCGATGAAACCTCAAATTAATCGACGGCAGTTTATCAAATTCCTAAGCGCAGGGGCCGCTTCATTAGCCTTGCCAGGCTGCACAAGTTTTAATGCCGGTGGGGCAAACGAGAAAAAACCAAACTTCATTATCATATTTTGCGATGACATGGGCTACGGTGATTTAACCTGCTATGGCCATCCGACGATTCGCACGCCTAATCTGGATAAGATGGCTGCCGAGGGTCAGAAATGGACAAATTTCTATGTCGGGGCCTCGGTCTGTACGCCGAGCCGGGCAGCATTGATGACTGGCAGACTGCCGATTCGCAGCGGAATGTGCAGCGACAAGCGCCGCGTCTTGTTCCCCGATTCGGCGGGTGGTCTGCCGAAAAGTGAAGTTACTATCGCTGAAGCATTAAAAGACGAAGGTTATGCGACCGCCTGCATAGGAAAATGGCACCTTGGGCATCTGCCGCAGTACCTGCCGACGAATAACGGTTTCGATTCCTACTTCGGTATCCCGTACAGCAACGATATGGACCGTGTCGCCGGTGAGGGCAGACAAGCGTTTCTTGAGCCGAAGGTCGAATATTGGAACGTTCCGTTGATGCGCGATGAGGAGATTGTTGAGCGTCCCGCCAACCAGAACACGCTTATCAAACGCTACACAGAAGAAGCGGTAAAGTTTGTACGGAAAAGCAAAAACAAACCTTTCTTTCTTTATCTTGCGCACAATCTGCCTCACGTTCCCTTGTTTTGCTCGCAAAAATTCAGGAATACAAGCCTGCGGGGCCTTTACGGCGATGTCGTTGAAGAAATTGATTATGGTGTCGGACAGATATTAAACACGCTGCGCCGCGAAGGTCTTGCTGAAAATACGTTTGTCGTCTTTACATCCGACAACGGTCCATGGCTGATATTTAATGAGCACGGCGGTTCGGCAGGGCTGCTTAGAGAAGGCAAAGGCTGTACATTCGAGGGCGGCATGCGTGAGCCGTGTATTATGTGGTGGCCGGGTAAAATCAAGCCCGCCGTTGTGAATGACATGGGTTCGACGATGGATGTATATACGACAGTCCTTACCTTGGCTAGCGCAAAGGTTCCGACCGATAGAGTAGTCGATGGACTGGACCTGTCACCTGCTCTGTTCGGGACCGGACCCAGTCCACGAAAAAATATGTTCTATTATCGAGGCGCAAAATTGTACGCGGCGCGCAAAGGTCCTTATAAGGCGCATTTTATAACGAAGCCTGCTTACGGTAAGGGCAAAGAAGAGTATCACGATCCTCCGCTGCTTTATAATCTTGAACATGATCCATCGGAAAAATATGATATATCTAAAGACAACCCGGAGGTGATAATTGAAATCCGTAAAGAGGTCGCTCTGCATCTTGCAAATTTGAAACTCGGTGAAGACCAGCTCGCAAAGCGTATAGAAATGAAGTAGCTAAAAGGAAAAAGTATTTATGAACCGACGGAGTTTTCTTAAGACTTTGAGTTGCGGAGCAGCGGCACTGGCAATGCAGGGCTGCAGTAGCGTTTCCGGTTTTTCTTCCGGTAAGAGCAAAAAGCCCAACATCATTTTAATTATGGCCGACGATATCGGTTATGAGTGTTTCGGTTGTTATGGCAGCGCATCTTATAAGACACCTGTTCTCGATGGTATGGCCCAAACGGGCATGCGGTTCGAACACTGCTATTCGCAACCACTCTGTACGCCGTCACGAGTTAAGATTATGACCGGCCAATACAACTTCCGTAACTACACAAACTTTGGTGTCCTTGACCCAAAGCAAAAAACTTTCGGGCATTTGCTGCAGAGCTGTGGTTATGTCACATGTGTAGTGGGTAAGTGGCAGTTATACGGCAGCGTTAATCAAAGTGCCGAGGTTCGCGGCACAGGCAGCCTGCCGGAACAGGCTGGCTTCGACGAGCATTGTCTCTGGCAGATAAAGGAAAGAGGCTCGCGCTACAAAGATCCTGTTATTGTGCAAAACGGAAGAAACCTTGACGGTCTCGAAGGCCGATACGGTCCCGATGTCTTCACCGACTATGCGATTGATTTTATCGAGCGCCATAAATCAACACCTTTCCTCCTGTACTTCCCGATGGCAATTGTTCACAATCCATTTGTCCCGACACCAGACAGCGAAGACTGGAAAAACAAGAAACACCAGAACGATAATAAATATTTCGCCGATATGGTTACCTATATGGACAAAATTGTCGGTCGTATTGTTGACAGAGTGGACGAGCTTGGCCTGAGTGAAAATACTCTCGTTTTGTTCGTTGGTGACAACGGTACAAATAAGAACATTAAATCGGAAATGTCGAACGGGCAGGTCATTCAGGGAGATAAAGGAAATACAACAGATGCTGGCACTCGTGTCCCGCTTATAGCGAGATGGCCGGGCGTAATACCGGCAGGGAAAGTGTGCGGCGACCTTGTTGATTTCAGCGATTTTGTTCCGACCTTTGTGGAAATGACCGATGCTTCACCTCCTGAGGGTATGATACTTGACGGCCAAAGCTTCCTGCCCGAGCTTCGAGGTAAAAAAGGCAAAGCGAGGAAATGGATTTTTTGTCACTACGACCCCAAATGGCTTGGCAGAAAAGAAGCCGTAAGATTTGTCCGCGACAAGCGATGGAAGCTCTATGATAACGGCGATCTATTTGATGTACCCGCCGATACGCTCGAAAAGAATCCGAATCCTGCCGGTCCGGAGGCAGCTTCAGTGAGGAGGAGGCTTCAGGCTGTTATGGATTCGATAAAATAAGAATGTTTTTTACTGGGGAAATGAACATGAGCAAAAGATACGAACGTCGTGATTTTTTGAGGATGATAGGTCTTGGCGCTGCATCGCTTGTGATACCTGGTTGTGGTGGTATTTCCGGTTTATCTTCTAAAGAGACGAAGCGGCCGAATATTATTTTGATAATGGCAGACGATATGGGATATTCCGATATAGGCTGTTATGGCGGCGAAATCCACACGCCAAACCTTGACAGGCTTGCCGCAGGCGGTGTGCGTTTCACTCAGTTCTATAATACCGCTCGCTGCTGTCCGACCAGGGCTTCGTTGATGACTGGCCTTTACCAGCACCAGGCGGGCGTCGGTCATATGATGAATGACAGAGGTTATGATAGTTATCGCGGAGACCTTAACAACCACTGCGTTACTATTGCCGAAGTGCTCAAGCAGGCGGGATACAGTACGTATATGTCAGGTAAGTGGCATGTCACCAGGTTCCGCGGGCCGGAAGGTCCGAAACATAACTGGCCTCGCCAGCGTGGATTCGACCGCTTTTTCGGTACCATTCACGGTGCCGGCAGTTTCTTTGATCCATGCTCACTGACCCGTGACAATACTCAGATACCTCCTGACAATGATGATTTCTATTATACGAATGCCATCACAGATAACGCGGTCAGGTTCGTTCGTGAGCACGACTCGGACAAACCATTCTTTATGTATGTCGCATTTACCGCATCGCACTGGCCGATGCATGCGCTGCTGCAGGACATTGCCAAATACAAGGGACGTTATGCGAATGGCTGGGACGCGCTGCGTGCCGAGAGGCAAAAGCGGATGATAAAAATGGGAATCGTAAAAAGTGACTGGAAGCTTACACCGCGAGATTCAAGTGTTCCGGCGTGGGAGGAAGCAGAGGACAAAGAGTGGTTCCGGCGTCGAATGGAAGTGTATGCTGCGATGGTCGATTGTATGGACCAGGGCATTGGTCGTATTATTTCAGAGATAAAGAGTAAGGGCGAGTTCGAGAACACGCTGATTTTCTTTTTAGCTGATAATGGCGGCTGTGCGGAAGAATACGGAAGCAGGGGCAGTATTAAGCCGGACCCGTCGGAAAAAATACCCTTGAAACCTATGAGTAAAGATGAGCTGCAGTATGATATGCAGCCGAAAGTTACTCGTGATGGCCGTCCGGTGCGGACCGGTCGTGGTGTGATGCCGGGCCCGGCGGATACTTATATCGCTTACGGTAAAGCCTGGGCCAATGCAAGCAACACTCCCTTCCGCCTTTACAAACACTGGGTGCATGAGGGGGGAATTTCAACACCGCTGATTGCGCATTGGCCGTCATGGATAAAGGACCATGGCAAGCTGCGAAATCAGCCCGGGCATCTTATTGATATTATGGCCACTTGCGTTGATGTTGCCGGGGCAAGGTATCCTTCCGAATACAAGGGCAACAGGATAATACCGATGGAAGGCAGGAGTCTGGTTCCGGCCTTTGACAATAAGCCCATCGAACGCGAAGCAATTTACTGGGAACACGAGGGAAACCGGGCTGTCCGTAAAGGCAAGTGGAAGCTGGTCTCCAGACATCCCGGCAAATGGGAGTTGTATGACCTCCAGGCCGACCGTACCGAGCTGAATGACCTGTCACAAAAATACACACGAATGGTTGAACAGTTAAAGAAGATGTATGAAAAGTGGGCCGCCAGATGCCGCGTTCAATCTTGGCCAATAAAAAAACCGTCATAAAAGAGTAGCAAATGAAGGGCATCCAGAAGAAAAAAATGAAACGACGCGAATTTCTAAAAACAATTAGCTTGGGAGCAGCGGCGATAAAAATGTCAGGCTGTACAAGTGGTGCGCAAAGGTCCGGCGGAAATGTGCGGGCACAAAGAAGGCCAAATATCATATTCCTGATGGCCGATGACCAGCGGTGGGATACAATGGGCTGCATGGGCCATCCCGTAATTAAGACGCCGAACATGGATCGCCTGGCTGCAGAAGGAATTCTTTTCGAAAACGCTTTTCTGACTACATCTATATGTATGGCAAGCCGTGCAAGCGTAATGTTGGGTCAGTTCGAGAGCCGGCATCAGTGTAATTTCGAGCGGCCTTCCAACAAAACGATATCTTATGCCGAGTTTGATAAGAGTTATCCTCGTCTGTTACAAAAGGCGGGATACCGTACGGGCTTTATCGGAAAGTTTGGCTTTGCAGTCAGCAAAGACAAAATCCAGAACTGCCCCCTTAATCCCGACGGAAGCAGGAATTCCAAAGAGCAGTTATGGAAGAAGCAGCAGTATATGCCGGTCGACAAGTTTGACGCCTGGTACGGTTTTCCCGGACAGGGTACTTATTTCCCGCAGGGCAAAGATGGAAAGCATCTAACACAGATTATGGGCGAGCAGGCGGTCGAATTTTTCGAAAGCTGTGAACTGGACATTCCTTTTTGTCTTTCGATAAGTTTCAAGGCGCCGCACGGCCCTACTCTGCCCGACCCGGCATATGGAGATATGTATAAAGATGTGAAAATACCGCGCCAGATAAACGATGGCGATGAACATTTCGAGAGACTTCCGAAGGTGATACGGGAGCACTGGCGCGGCCGCAGGATCTATAACAGGGAAGCCGGACCTGAAAAGTATCAGGAATTTATGGAAAGGTATTACCGGTGTATCAACGGAATCGATGTTGTAATTGGAAAGATACGCGATGCATTAAAGCGTTTAGAGCTGGAAGACAATACGATTATCATATATACCTCGGACAACGGCTATTTTTGCGGATCAAAAGGATTGGGTGGTAAAAGCCTGTTGTATGAGGAATCTATACGTACGCCTCTGATTGTTTTCGATCCGCGTCTCGATGTTTCCGAACGAGCAAAACGCCGCTGGGAATTGGTTATGAATATCGACTTTGCGCCGACTATGCTGGATATGGCTGGTGTGAACATACCGGATGCTATGCAGGGAAGGAGTTTGCTGGGACTTCTCGAAGGAGAACAACAAAAGTGGCGCAGCTCGACATTCCATGAAAATAATTTTACTTCGCATGCTTTACCGTCTCTGTCCAGCGCCGGAAGCTGGCGACAAAAGGTGCTTGAACGAAGCATCCGATGTAAAACCGTTCGGACCAAGCGGTGGAAATATATTCGTTATTTCGAACAGTGTCCTGTCATCGAGGAACTATTCGATATCCAAAACGATCCGATAGAAGCGTTTAACCTTATAGACAATCCCAAATATTCCGATGTCCTCGATAGGCTGCGCAACCAATGTGACGACTGGATTAGCAAGGCAAAATAAGAAATAGGAGGCTTTCCAATGAACAATAATCTGAATAGACGAGATTTCTTAAAGAAAATAGGTCTTACAGCGGCGGCTCTTGGCTTTTCCGGCTGTGAAAGTTCCTTGCGGCAGGCTTCGAGCATAGACAAGCCGAACGTTATTATTATATTTTGTGATGATGTCGGTTACGCAGACGTCGGTGTTTTCGGGGCCAAAGGATATAAGACCCCCCACCTCGACCGGATGGCCGCTGAAGGTGTGAAGTTCACGGACTTCTACGCCGCCGCGCCGTCGTGTACACCTTCACGGGCGGCTTTGATGACCGGATGTTATCCACAGAGGGTGAGCCTGCCCAATGTAATCGGTCCGAGTGCGAAAGTTGGTATAAGCAGCGAGGAAAAGACCATCGCGGAGGTTCTAAAGCCCCTCGGCTACGCTACCGCCTGCTACGGTAAATGGCACCTTGGCCATCATCCTGAATTCCTGCCGATGCGGCATGGTTTCGACGACTACTTCGGCCTGCCTTACTCGAACGATATGTGGCCGAAACATCCGACCAGCAATGCGTACCCCGACCTGCCCCTTATAGAAGGTGAAAGAGTCATCGAGTATAATCCCGACCAGACCCAGCTTACTACATGGTACACCGAGCGATCTGTTCGATTCATTGAGAAAAACAAGGACCAGCCTTTCTTCCTGTATCTGCCTCATTCTATGGCGCACGTACCTTTGTTTGTCTCCGACAAATTCAAAGGCAAATCCGAACGGGGTCTATATGGTGACGTCATGATGGAAATCGACTGGTCGGTTGGACAAATACTCTCAACACTTAAAAGATTAGGTATCGATAAAAAGACTTTAATGATATTCAGTTCTGACAATGGGCCGTGGCTGAGCTACGGCGACCATGCCGGCTTGGCCAAACCTCTGCGCGAAGGTAAGGGCACAACGTTTGATGGTGGCCAGAGAGAGTCAACTATTATGCGCTGGCCGGGCCGGATACCCGCAGGCACTGTCTGTAAAGAGCCGGCTGCAACGATAGACATTCTTCCCACAGTTGCGAACATTAGCGGTGCAGAATTACCTGCTCATACTATCGATGGCAAGGATATCTGGCCTCTGATGTCGGGCAGGCCCGGAGCAAAAAGTCCACACGAAGCATTCTTCTATTATCGCGGCTATGCGCTAGAGGCAGTCCGCAGCGGAAAATGGAAACTGCACCTGCCGCACGGCTATCGAACACTGGCCGGACGCGAAGGTGGTACGGGCGGCCAACCGGCTAAGTATGAGCAAGACAAAATTGGTCTTTCGTTATTTAATCTTGAAAAAGATATTGGCGAACAAAACAATGTCTCCGCGCAATACCCGGACGTAGTCAAACGGCTATTGTCTCTTGCAGAGAAAATGCGCCAGGAACTGGGCGATTCGTCCAAAAAAATAAAAGGCAGCAGCAGGAGAGAGCCGGGACGAATATAACCAGCTTAAAAATAAATTTTCAAGAAAACAGAATAAATTTGTCGAAATTATAAAACAAAGTGATTGTTTTGACGTATAACAAAATAGAGACAGGCAGATTTGAAATTCTTATTATAGTTTAAGTCGTTATCATATTCGCCTTCTTATTTTCATATCTTGAATCTGCCTTTTGAAGTTAGGTTCTTTCGCAGTTTGGCTGGTGTTTTTCAAAGGAGAAATGTTTTGCGCGCAGCCTTTGCGCCGATATGGAAAACAAAATTAACAGGCAGGTTTGAAATACTTCTTATAATTTAGGTCGTTATCATATTCGCTTTCTTATTTCATACCTCTCGAATCTGCCTTCCTGAGAAACTCACTTACACGACTGAGCTATGAGCGGTCTTGAACGCTGAGCGACCGGCCTGCGCGGAACTTACCGACAAGTTCATAAATTAATTTTGAACCGACCGTTTTTGAGCGAAAAAACAGAACAATGGAGATTCGCAAAAAACGTTGTTTAGTGCTGTGCGTTACGCTTTGACAGGAACTGTCATGATACGAACCCGGTAATTAGTTGTACTTATTATTATTAAATAGATTATCAAAATGTGCTTAAGAACGATCGGTTGCGCGAATCTCCGAAAAATTAAAGGAGAAATAAAATGAAACGCAAAGGTTTTACGTTAGTCGAGCTTCTGGTCGTAATTGCGATCATAGCTCTGTTGATGGGCATCTTAATGCCCGCACTGTCGAGAGTCAGGCAGATTGCCTTCCGCATGGTCTGCGGGACGAACCTGTCCGGCATCGGTAAAGCAATGTTGATTTATGCTAACGATTACGAGGATGAGTTTCCGCGTGCCGGCGGCAGAAACAGCCAATGGAGTTGGGCGCTGCCTAACTGGATGGCTGATAACCGCTTTGCTGCTTATGGCTTAAGCCCCAACGGCAGCGAAGGTCAGGCCACCATCACGTCCAGTTTTTATCTGCTGGTCAAATACGCCGAGGTAACACCCAAGTCATTCATCTGTAAGGGTGATTCCGGTACAACGGAATTCAAGCCCACAGAATATGCAGCAGGCGACAGAGACCTAATAGATCTCTGGGACTTCGGCCCCGAGGCAAGTAATCATTGCAGCTACTCCTACCACATGCCTTACGGCCTGTACGCCCTGACTACATCAAGTGAACCCGGCATGGCAGTAGCGGCGGACCGGAATCCCTGGATGAAATCTCCGGCAGCTGAAGCAAAAGATGCGGCATTGTTGACCTCATACAATCCTGATGGTGGCAAAGAAATGGTCAATGTCGGAAACGCCATCGCGCACCAGGAAGACGGACAGAACGTACTGTTTATGGACAGTCACGTAAACTTTGAAAAACAACCATTCTGTGCCATCAACGATGATAATATTTACACCTTCTGGGATGGCGGAGATATCCGGCGTGGAGGCTACCCGCAGGCTAATGTTAGTGAGCCGCAGGGCAGACTGGATTCGTTACTCGTAAATGATGGCGAAGGTGGACCGCCGCAAGGACGAACACCAAGACGTTAATACTTTCCTGATGATATACCTCTATGGGTAGATGAAGCAGTCGTAAATCTCAAAAGTTGCTGCCGTCCACATGGTAGGTATAGACGGCGTAATTGTGCGAGATTGGTAAGGTTGAAAGCAATTTGTTGTTAGATAACCGGGTTGTGTAGAGAAAGTTCCTCCTTTTCTGTTCTATTTGGTCGGCCTTGTGTGGCGGAGCACAGGGCCGTTTTTTTCTGCTAAGTGGTGATTATTAGAACATTTAACTGAACATAGGATTTGTCTTAATCTTCTGTTTATGTTAGACTATTCATTTTGGTTTTCAAGGAGTTCAAAATTGGGACAAACGCTTACTTATAAAATACTCAGCAAGCACCTTATCGAAGGCAAGCTCGCCGCCGGCGAGCAGATTGGCATTCGTATCGATCAGACGCTTACTCAGGATGCTACGGGAACCACGGCATTTTTACTGTATGAATCAATAGGTGCCGCTAAAGTTAAAACCGATTTGTCGGTCAGCTACATCGACCACAATATGGCCGGCTTCGGCCCGGAGAACCATAACGACCATTTATACCTGCAAACGATAGCTGCAAAGTGTGGAGTTTATCATTCGCGTGCGGGCAACGGTATCTGTCATCAGGTTCATTTGGAGCGGTTCGGCAAACCTGCCGCGACTCTTTTGGGCAGCGATTCTCATACGCCGACCGGCGGCGGAATCGGTATGCTGGCAATCGGAGCTGGCGGGATGGATGTTGCTGTAGCTATGGCTGGCGGACCATTTTATCTGAAATGTCCGAAAGTTATAGGAGTGAAACTAACAGGCCGATTGAACGACTGGGTGGCAGCAAAAGATGTCATTCTCAAATTATTGAGCATTCTCACAACAAAAGGCAACGTCGGCTGGGTGGTCGAATATTTCGGACAAGGTGTCGAGCGCCTGTCTGTACCGCAGCGGGCGACAATAACAAATATGGGAGCGGAATTAGGTGTAACTACAAGCATCTTCGCCAGCGATGAACAGACGAAAAAGTTTCTTTCCGCCCAAAAACGCCGGGATGACTATCAGCCGCTGGCTGCTGACGAGGACGCCGAATATGACCGCATCATTGAAATAAATCTGAATGAGCTTGAACCGATGGCCGCGTGTCCATCATCGCCGGATAACATCAAATCAGTCGGAGAAATTGCCGGCCTCGAAACCGCCCAGGTTGTGATAGGAAGCTGCACGAATTCGAGCTTTGCAGATTTAATGATGGTCGCGAGGGTATTAAAAGGTCGGCATATAAATAATATGGTCGAGTTTGCAATTGCTCCGGGCAGCAGAGAAGTTCTGAATATGCTGGCCCAAAACGGGGCATTGGCGGATATGCTCTCAGCAGGCGCGCGGATTTTGGAATCGGGTTGCGGGCCCTGTATCGGGCAGGGCTTTTCACCGGCGAATGAGGTGGTGAGCCTGCGGACCTTTAACAGGAACTTTGACGGGCGAACCGGGACAAAAGGCGATAAGGCCTATCTGGTCAGTCCGGAAACAGCAGTCGCTTCCGCCTTGACGGGAAAAATCAAGGACCCCCGTGACTTACCGGAATTACTTGGCGTCGAATATCCGAAAATCGAACTGCCTGACGAATTTGTTATTGATGATAGTATGATAGAGCAGCCATTGAGTGATAACGAAGCGGCAAAGGCTGAGGTTTTGCGCGGACCTACTATTGTAGTACCCGAGTCCTCTGCACCATTACAGCAGAAACTAAATGGCCGGGTGCTGATTAAATGCGGCCAGAAGATAACCACAGACCATATTATGCCCGCGGGAACTTTCCTGAAACTCCGCTCGAACGTGCCCGAATACGCGAAGGTTGTTTTCAATTGTTTTAATGAAGAAGGTAAGCCGACTTTTGCCGAACGGGCGATTAAGTTAAAAGAAAAAACGATAGCCGGACTCATCGTAGCAGGTGAAAGCTACGGTCAGGGTTCATCGAGAGAGCACGCCGCACTTTGCCCGATGTATCTTGGTGTACGAGCGGTTATTGCAAAAAGCATCGAGCGAATCCACAAGGCGAACTTGATAAATTTCTGCATCGTGCCGATAGAATTTGCCGACCCGGCCGACTACGACAAAATCGACAGTGGTGATGAATTCCATATAGACAATCTTATAGAAGCAGTTAAAGCAAGTGATGAGATTAAGATTGTAAAAGCGGACGGCTCATTTGAATTTGTAGGTAAACTGGAGCTTTCCGAAAGAGACAGGGAGATTCTACTGTCGGCTGGCCTTCTCAATTACACACGCAAAAAAGCAATTGGTAAGTAGCAAAGATGCAGAGGTTCAAAGGATCAAAGTGGAAAAGACAAATAAAGTGAAAACCTATAGAGACCTTTTTGTATGGCAAAAATCTATGGTATTGGTTACAGAAGTGTATAAAATATCAAAGTCTTTTCCAAAAGATGAGACCTATGGATTAGTATCTCAAATGAGACGTTGTGCTATTTCAATTCCAAGCAATATAGCAGAAGGTTACGGAAGAAACTCAACTGTCGATTATATTCGTTTTCTGCGTGTCGTGGCTGGTTCTTTGTATGAATTGCAAACTCAAATAGAGATTGCTTTTAACCTTCGTTATTTGGATAAACTTGAGTACGATAAAATGTACGAATCGAGCAGAGAAATTGAACGAATGCTCAGTAGTTTGATAAAAAAACTAGACGGTAAGCGACAAAAATAACTCTGTGCCTTTGTGCCTCTGTTACTTTGAAACTTGAATTTATGAATAAAAAAACAGTAACCATATTCGGGACAAGCAGAGCCGGAGAAGGCGATTGTGCATATGAACTGGCATACGAAACAGGCCGATTGCTGGCTCAGGCCGGCTTTACTATCGTCAACGGCGGATACGGTGGAACGATGTTGGCAGCGGCCAAAGGAGCATCCGAGGCAGGAGGTGAAGTAATCGGCGTAACTTGCTCGGCTTTTAAGAACAGCAGACCAAATAAATATATCAGCCGTGAAGTTGGTACCGCCTCACTCGAAGAACGGCTGGAGAAGCTGATACAATTGGGACAGGCTTATGTGGTCCTGCCCGGAGGAACCGGAACACTGCTTGAATTGGCGAATATCTGGGAATTAAAAAACAAGGGCTTTCTCAAAACAAATAAACCGATTATACTTTTAGGAGGATTCTGGAAGCCGCTGGTTGATTTGATTGCAATCGATGATCCCGACAGCAGCCGGTATGTAAAGCCGGCGAGTGAGCCGCAGCAGGTTGTTAAATTGATTGATGAATGTTGATGATGTGTAATTCAAGAATATTTGATATGGAAAAGATACCGGCAATGTTAATTTTATTGTTCTTTTTAGCTATAATCCCGGCTGCATCGGGATTTGGAGCTGAAACCCCGCATGAAAATCTGCTGTGGGACGGATTTGTTCTGATGGGTGTTAATGGTAAAATAACTCCCACCGGTTTACCCGGCAAAAGCGAACACGTAAGTGATAGCAATACACCTTTCGGACACAATCTAAATCTCAATTCCGGCGATAATGGATGGTTCTATGAATTTACTGATGATGTGAACGATTTAAGAGCTAAAGCCCCTGCTGGGACAACGTTGGAGCTGCTGCCGTCAGCAACACTGGAAAAGTTGATTGCCGATGTTAACGAGCGTTCTGCCAATACTTACAGACTTTCAGGCTGGATTACAAAATACAAAGGCAGGAATTTTATTTTCCCGAATCATTTTCTGCCCGTTAGTACAATAATTAAACAACAGCCTCAAACAGATCAAAAACCGGAAGAAGGCATCCAAAGCACGCCTGAAAAAGAATCTGACCAGCCCGACGTAAGTGAGCCGAACGATTTATTGGCTATGCCGAAGGAAATTATGGAAAGGCTCAAGACCGGTAGGGTCGTCAGGCCCCCGGCTCCGAGGCGAACACCGAAAACAAAAAAAATAGTGTTAGAGCCGGATTCCATCCTGGCTGACAGGAGCGCATTTCTGGTCAAAGAAAAAGACGGCAGGCTTGTGTTCGTTCTGGATGCCCTTGGCCGCAATGACCAGCCTGTATCGTTGCGGCTGCTGCCGTGCGAAGCGCTGGAAATGACCGAACTTACACAAGCCGCGATTCCCATCCCGGTACGGTTTAAGATAGCAGGTCTTGTGACTAAGTATAAAGGCGAAAAATACCTGCTGTTGCATAGGGCGAACCGTATCTACAGCCATGGCAACTTCGCAAGGTAAAGGACTAACAAATGCCCCACGAACTCGACAAAATCCTTATTTCTTATCAACAGCCGGACTTCCAAAACAAGTTGCAAGAATTTCTCAACTCAAAGTTTGGATTGTCGCACTTCGGCATGGGTGCTTCCCATATCGATAACAGGCGGATAGTCGAAAAGATCCTTAATGAATTTGTGGAAAACGAAAACAGGGTTGCTGAGGTGTTGGCAAAATACACAGAGATGTTTGATAAAGTTAATTTGACACCTGATCAATTTCGTATTTCTAAAGAAGACTTAGAAAAAGCACATAAAGAACTTAAGAAAAACAATCCTAAACTTTTATCATCGATTCAACAGTCAATTAAAAATGTTCGTAAATATCAGAAAGAAATCTACATCGGCGACTTCAAACATCCGGGCATAAAGTACACACCAATAAAACGTGTCGGTATTTGTGTACCCGGCGCATCTGCGCCACTGCCATCTACCGTAATAATGTGTGCAGTGCCTGCGCAGGTTGCAGGTGTGAAGGAGATAGTCGTAGTATCGCCGCCAAGATATGAGAACAGTATCCACCCGGTAACTTTGGCGGTATGTCATGAACTGGGAATTGATGAAGTCTATCGAATCGGTGGTGCACAGGCTATAGCCGCACTAACTTTTTCAACTGAAACAATTAAGGAGGTTGACAAAATTGTTGGCCCGGGTAACCAATGGGTGCAAACAGCAAAGCAATTGGTATTTGGAACAGTTGGTATTGATTCGATCGCAGGCCCGAGTGAAGTTGTGATAATCGCGAATGACAAAGCTAATCCTGCTTGGGTAGCGGCTGATATGCTAAGCCAGGCTGAGCATAATCCGGGCTGTGCGTTTTTGTTTTCAACTTCCCAGAAAGTAGCAGGTAATGTACTTGAAGAAATTAAAAAGCAGGTGGAGCAGTTAAATCGCTCTAAGGAAACTATCGAATGCTTAAAAGCGCATAGTGGCATTGCTGTTTTTGCAAACATGGAAGACTTAATTGAAAAGGCTAATGATTTCACAGCAGAACACTTACAAATCCAATGCGGTGAGCATAGCAGAGAAATCGCCGACAGGATTGAAAATGCCGGCGCAATATTTATTGGTGATTACAGCCCGGTTGCAGTGGGGGATTATTGGGCTGGCCCAAGCCATACACTGCCTACGGGAATCAGCGCAAAGTTTTTCAGTCCTTTAAGTGCCAACGATTTTATCAAGTCAACGAGTATTATCGAATACGATAAGAAGAAATTAGCCGAAAGCGCCGACGATATTATTCGTCTTGCCGAGGTCGAAGGCCTCGACGCACACGCCAAAAGCGTCAGGATAAGACAACAGGATTAAGACCACTAACAAAAACTACACTTCCCAGTTGAGCCTTTCTCTGTATTGATAAAGAAACCGTCCTAACAGATGGGCCATTATCGTTGTTAGGTAAATACAGACTACACTTAGTAAGTAACTTATAATAAAGGATTGCGGCATAATTACTAATATTATAGCTATGATTCCACAAACTGCGAAGAAGAGCACAACCAGACCGCAGTATGGTAGAAATACTTTAATTATCGAACCGATAATTAATATTGGGTTCAGTGCACGAAGAGAATCGAACAAAACCAGCCCCAGCAGTACCATTGGCAAAAAAAGGACTCCGTATGTCACCAGCAGCCAGAAGATTATGTCTGCCTGTTTGGTTATAATAAGATATGCCGTCAATGGGCCGACGCAGACGGCAACACAAATAAACGTATTTAATATCAGCCAGATGAGCTCCCACGCGTTTGTTAGAATGCTTGGCGACAAATCGATATCCGGCGCGCGTCGATTTCCGCCGGCACTGTCACGAATATAATCTGATAAACAGTAAATCAAAAATCCTATTAAGACTACTATAAATGCTATTGAAGGAGAAAGGTGTATCCAATAATCAAGATGGCCTAAAGGTGGTAACATTCGAGGTAAAAAAGAAAGAATTGCAAGATACACCAGGCCCGAGGCGCTTATCGGATAAAGAAATATATCGATAAACCACGGCAGACGGCGCAAAGCTGGAGTTTCTTCTGTTGATTCTTCTTCAGGCTCCTGGTTATATTCATCACTGCTTTCGGAAGTCTCAGGAGGACTAAGAGCCAGTTCTTGAGTTTCGTCTTTTTGCGGGACAACCAGAAGAGATAAGTCATAGGCAGAATATTTTGAGTTGATTTTCGATTCTTCGGAATCGGTTTTACTTGTAGGAGGACTTTGAGTCTGGACTTTTGGAATTACAATTATATTTTTGCATTTCGGGCATTTGCCTTTTTTGCCTGCGTTGTTTTTGTGAACGCTGAATTTCTGGCCGCATTTTTCGCACCGAAACTTTATTATCGAGTCCGCATCAACCACTTTTAAGCCTTCCTTTCTTCAGCTCTTTAACCGGCAATGCTGTCAAGCCGCTCTATCTGGTAAGACGCTTTGGAAACGATTTTATTCAACGAAATTGCCTTCAACTATTTTTTATCACCTTCTAAGTCCCAGTCAAGCTTGTCCTGATACTTCCAGTAGAACCGGCCCAGAAGGTGAGCACCAATCAATGCCGCATAGAGAATAACAAAACGAAAGATACAATTCCCGGGCAGCGACTCTGTTATTTCCAGTGGGATTCGGCTGATTAACACAACTGTTAAAACAAACAAAAAGACAAGGCCGCAGTATGGAAAAAAAGTTTTGAATACCGATTTGGTAAACTTACGAAAATTAAGACCATGCTCTGAGTCGTGCATAAGAACGGATAACAAAGTCATCGGATATAAGGAAACGGCCCAGATTAGTAACAACCAGAAAATTATGCCGGCTTTTTGTGCAATTAACATATACAGAACAAACGGAACAAAAAAAACCGCCAGGCAGCCAATTATGTTTACTACCTGCTCAAACATGTCTCTTAGAGTTGGTAGCCCGCCAAATCCCAGTGGCGCTCGCACCCAGCCGTATGCACTTTCACGAACGCATTCGACAAGATACCAGTACATATACAGAAAAATGAGGAAATTCACAATACAACCAGCGATCAATACGAGATAAACAAAAATGGATGGAAGAATTCCCGCAAGGATATTGAATAATGGAGGCACTAAGATGAAAAGCGCAAGGTGCTTCAGGCCTGACTTGTTGAGAGGATAGAGAAATATATCGATTAACCAGGGAGCTTTGCGATGAGCCGCGGGATCGGTTTCTTGTGGGGGTTCTTCTTCTTCGGACTCGGCGGCCTGCTCAGAGGCGATATATTCGGCCATTTGTCTATGTTTGAGAATGTTTTGTTCCTGGATATTCAAGAGGCTCGAATCGTACGCTGAATATCCGGCACTTGTTTGTGTTGTCCCCGTGCTCTCTGGTTTTGAGATGAAGATTATGTAATAACAATTGGGGCATCGAATATTTTTGCCCGCATAGCTTTCCGAGACAGTGGACTTGTAGCCGCAGTTTTCACAGTTAAACCTAACGAAAGGTTCCGCCTCACCCACTTTCAATCCTGCCTTTCCGGAGCATTGAAATCAGAATAAGCGATTAAGCACTCGCCAGTTTTTCTTTTATAAGTTCCGATGCTTTTTTGAGAGCATCGTCTATTTTTTTTGGATTTTTTCCGCCGGCCTGTGCTATTTGGGGCCGGCCTCCACCCCCGCCGCCGATTATAGGGGCGGTTTCTTTGACAATGTCCCCGGCCCTAAGGCCTTTCTTAATGACATCGTCGGTCATACCAGCAAGCAGTGTCGCCTTGTCACCGTCGCCGAAACCCAAAACAATCGCAGCCGATTTCGCCTTCTTCTTAAGCATATCAACGGCTTCTCTCGCCTGCTCGATCTGTGCTCCCTGCAGTTGACCGATTATTATGGAAGTCTCGCCGACCTTTTCGCATTGTTGAAGGAGTTCTTTTGCCTCGGCCATAACATCCCCCCCGGACGCCCTTGCCGCCGCTTTTAGCTCCTTCGAAAGTTTTTTGTTTTCCTTTATCAATTTTTTCGTTTAATGCGTCATGGTAAGGCTTGACCTGTTCCAGACTACCAAAAAATTGATTGGTTTTTAATATGTCTGTGAGCTGTTTGATATTTGCAGAAATGGAACCTGACAGCTCGATGTCAGGCTGATAGGTATAATGAATTTCAGACGGGCGCGTGTCCAGGTGTATTATGGTTTTGTTATTTGAGCTATTCCATATTTCAGGATCGTATTCTACGGGATTATATCCAACGGTTAGTATGAGATCGGCATTTTTCAGTAACACATCACCTGGTTGATTAAAAAATAAGCCAACCCGCCCAGCGAAACAAGGAAAAAGTTCGCGTGAAACCACACCAGCTGCTTGGTACGTGCTGATTG
>JAVVFI010000039.1:0-20493 GCA_032250555.1 Sedimentisphaerales bacterium | reverse complement strand
TTTTGCGGATCATCTGCTTCATATTCTTATATTAAACCATATTTTTGCTTTTTTGTCAAGAAAAAAACAAAGAATATTTTAGATTACAGACTTCGGCGATGGCGCAGCCGGTCCACGGCTACCGCTACTACGATAATCGCACCGGTAATAATCTCCTGGACCCAGTTCGGCAGTCCCATTTGCGTGCATCCTGAGGCGATGGTAGTCATTAACAATGCTCCCACTAAGGTACCGAGAATCGAGCCTTCTCCACCGCTCAGGCTGCCTCCGCCGATTACGACCGCGGCTATTACGTTCAGCTCAAGGCCGACAGCCACCGTAGGGTCGCCTACGGTCAATCTTGAAAACTGCATAAGACCGGCCAGTCCACCAAAGGCCCCGCATATAGTGAAAACCAGTACCTTGACTTTATCGACGGCGACGCCGCACAGGCGGGCTGTTTCCTCGTTGGAGCCGATGGCAAATATGTGCCGTCCCAAGCGTGTGTATCGCAGCAGTGCCGCTGTGGCTATCGCTAAAATAATCAGCAGCCACACACCCGGCGGCAGGAGCATCCAACTTCGCTCTTTCGGCACTGTTGCTAATAATTCCTCCAGCCATTTGAGCCGTTCCGGGTCAACGTCGATTTTCTGCTCACGCCCGATGCCCTTGGCCGCTCCCCGGACTACGAGCATCATGCCCAAAGTCACGATGAACGGCACGACCCGGAGACGGGTTATCAGGGTTCCGCTTATGAGGCCGAAAAAAGCCGCCGCGGCTACACCACCGAGTGCCGCTATCAGCGGATTGACTCCGGCGTTTTGAAGGAGCCAGGCAATAACCACGGTACTGAGAGCTACTATCGAACCTACGGACAAATCAATACCGCCGGATATAATTACCATCGTCATGCCAAGGGCCGCGACGCCGACTATCGTTGTCTGGCGGGCTATCATTTCCATGTTCCGGGTGGTCGCAAAACTCGGGGGGGCAATCGTTACAAATATTCCGTACACTGCTATAAGAGCCAATACCGGGCCAATGGTATTCAGCCATCTGCGCCAATTTAATCTTTTTACTTTTGGACTCATCAGCTCATCGCTCATGCTTTTATCTCCTGTCCGGTTGCCTCTAACATAAGCTTATGCTCGTTCACTTCGTCAATCGGATATGTCGGCCCTAATTTCCCGCGACACATAACCGCCACACGGTCGCAGACACCCATCAACTCGGGCAGATAACTGCTTACCATCAGCACTGCCTTGGGCTGGTGTCCATCAGCGGGTGAGCCGCTGGCCAGTTCGTTAATCAGCTTATAGACCAGCGCCTTGGCCGCTACATCGATACCTCGTGTCGGTTCATCCAGCAGCAGTACATCCACATCGTGCTGCAGTAATCTGGCTATGGCTACCTTTTGCTGGTTGCCGCCCGAAAGAGATGAGACCGGCTGCCGAGGTCCAAGGCAGCGAATATCCAGTCGTTCCAACCATCGCCGTGAAGCTTTATCCTGTTTGCCGGGCAGTACCAGGCCAAAAGGACCAAATCCCTTCAATTTTGAAAGAGTGATATTATCCGCTACGCTCAGGGAAAGCGCCAATCCCTCTTCCTTGCGGTCTTCGCTTAGAAGGCCAGCTCCCTGCATCCACCGTCTTACAGGTGAAGCTGGACCGGTATAAACACCTAATTTAATCTTTCCCCGTTTGACCGGTTCCAGCCCGAATAAGCTTCGGAGCAGCTCTGTTCGTCCGGCTCCTACTAATCCGGCAATGCCCAATACCTCCCCGCGATGCAGTTTAAGACTGGCCGATACCGGCTTTTGATGGCCGGCCAGGTCGTCAATCTCCAAAATCACCTCTCCGGGTTGGCGCTGCGAGCGGGGATAAAGCTCCTCTACCTGTCTTCCAACCATAAGCGCGACTATCTCATTTGTAGAAATATCATCAACGACACTTCCGCCTACAACTGTTCCATCACGCAGGACAGTGACTTTGTCTGCTATGCGTTTGACCTCTTCGATGAAGTGCGAAATATAGACGATTGCTTTGCCTTGTTGTTTAAGGCGGCCGATAATTTCGAACAGCCGCTCTACATCCTGTCGCGTTAAGCTGCTGGTTGGCTCGTCCAGCACCAGCACATTGCAGCCGATAGCCAAGGCCCGAGCAATCTCCACGAGCTGCTGCGAACCAACCGACAAATTGCTGACGCGGGCATCGGGAGCAAGTTCGGGATTATCGAATTCCTTAATGGCCTCGATTGCCCGCCGGCGTACTTTTTTCCAGTGCACAACACCCAGTGTAGCCGGTTCCATCCCCAGCATGATATTTTCTTCGACACTAAGATGCGGTGTAAGGGAAAGTTCCTGATAAATCATTGCCACGCCGGCACGCCTGGCGTCGAGCGGATTGTTCGGCTGATACGGCTTGCCATCCAGGTGCATTTGGCCAGTATCTGGCTTAATCGCTCCCGAGCAGACTTTCATTAGTGTGCTTTTGCCGGCGCCGTTCTCGCCCACCAGCGCCAGCACCTGGCCTGAAGCAACTTTGATGCTAACATCTTCCAGCGCTATCGTTGCCCCGAAGCGCTTGCAAACCCCCTGCATCTGGAGCCTAATTGCTGATTGGTCGGGTTCTATTCGTTCAGCCATTTTTTGAAGTCCGGCTCCAACAGATTCTTCATTTTCGGATCATCCATATTTTCCGGAGTCGCCATCGACGAGCCGGTATCGATTAGTTTTTCCACTTTTTCGCCGCGAAGGTGCGCTACAATTGTCTTAACCCCAAGGTAGCCCATGTTGATTGGGTCCTGGAGCACGAGCCCGTTGATATATCCTTTTCGCAGCGCCAGGACAAGCCGGTCGGAACTGTCGAAACCGACGTATTTAACCTTACCCGCCAGGCCGCTGTCTTCCAGAGCCCGAAGCATTGCAAAAGCAGTCGATTCATTAGGACAAAATATACCGTCAACTGTCAGTCCTCCATCGGGAGTACGCAGCGGGGACAGCAGGTTTTCACTTGCTATGTAGGCGCTTTCAGTGGTTGCTCCACCGTACTGGTTTGCGCTGACGACCTCGATTTCGGGATATTCTTCTTTTAACATATCGAGGAATCCCTGCTCACGTTTCATCGTGCTTGCTGAGCCTTCCTGATATCGCAACATGATTACCTTGCCCTTGCCACCTAAGATTTCGGCCAGGCGCTGGCCGCCTTTTCTGCCGCCGATATAGTTATCCGTTGCGACAAAACTGGTATAATCTTCGCTTTTTAGTCCGCTATCGATAATTACCACTGGAATTCCATAGTTCACAGCGTTTTTGACCGGTACTCTCAGGGCTGTATCATCCAGCGGGGCCAGGACAATGCCAGATACACCGCGGGTCACAAAATCTTCCATTACCCTGATTTGAGACTCCCTGTCGTCTTCTTTGAGGGGTCCTTTCCAAATAATTTCTACATCGATACCCGCAGCCTTTAATTCCTGTTCGGCTTTTACAGCACCGGCATGAATAGATTTCCAAAAAATGTGCGTTGTGCCCTTTGGAATCACGGCTATACTATACTTGTTTTCGCTTTTTTCCCCGCTTTTTTCTTTTTGCTTACAGCCGAAAGTAATCAAAACAGTAACAAGCAAAATGATAAATAATACTTTCTTCATGATTCTGGCTCCCAAATTTTTCTTTTGATGATAATATTAAAAAAACAACTTCCTTTCGTCAAGAAAGTATATCTGGTTTGGGTGATATGACAACTCAAAACAGGTCGATTTGGGTAATATAAGATAAAAAGAAATTATTTCTGATAGACTCTGTTGACAAGGCTCTGTTTACATTTTAAGATAAGTACCCAGTTGGAATTTCGAAGCTACACCAGCATCGCGGCTTTTATGTTCCCTGTGTTGATACTACTTGTCTGGAAGAAATATTAAATCAGCTTGAAAGTTCAGGTAATAGTGAAAATATTAGCAGTTATACCGGCCCGGTTCAGTTCTACCAGATTCGCCGCTAAAGTTCTCGCCAAGGATACCGGCAAATTCCTCATTCAGCACACATACGAGCAGGCCTGCTTAGCCAAGCTGCCGGATAAGGTAATCATAGCGGCTGATGATGAAAAGGTTGTAGCCGCCGCCAGCAGCTTCGGCGCTGAATGTGTGCTAACGTCGGTAGATCACAAGAGCGGGACCGACCGCATTGCCGAAGCAGTTGCCAACCTTGATGTTGATATTGTTGTGAACCTTCAGGCGGATGAGCCGGAAATTGATCCGAGGAATATTGACTATCTCGCCCGGCTTCTGATGGATAATCCGGATTATCCGATGGCAACGCTTTGTGCTGATTTCCAGAGTACCGAGCAGGTTGCTGATCCTAATATTGTTAAAGTAATAATATCGTCGTGCGTCGTGTGTGATGCGTATTGCGAAAAAGAAAAAATGGATTCCTGCTTTCGCAGGAATGACAATATGCAATACGAAGTTGGCAGGGCGATATATTTTTCGCGTTTGCCTATTCCTTATGACCGTGATGAATCCGGTGTAGGAGATGTCGGGCAGTATCAACGACATTTGGGTATTTACGCTTATCGTAAAGAGTTCTTGCTGAAGATTACTAAATTACCGCAGACGCCGCTGGAGAAAATAGAAAAGCTTGAACAGTTGCGGGCAATTGAAAACGGCTTCAAGATACTCATCGGCAAGGTCGAGCACACTTGCGACGGAATAGACACTCCGGAACAATACGCCGAATTTGTTAAAAGATATAAAACACGATAGCCACAGAGGGTCATAAAGAAAAACGTGGATAAAATGGAAATCGATGAAACAATAAATAATTGGATTAACGAAACTGATGGGCTGTTGCAGGAACTTGGTTTGCCAAATTGTAAAGTTGATGTGATGATATTAAGTGCAATACCAACAATTGATAATTATTTAAATAGTGCCTTATTGATCTTAAACAGTGGCAGCAGATTACCTGCTATGGCTCTATTGAGGAGTGTAGGAGAATTAGCTACAAGAATTATTTATTGTCTTAAGGGTAAAAATTCAACTGAACAGGATATAAGAATTCAGCGTTGGGAAAAACGTGCTTTGCGGGAACGCAAAAAACTGTATGAGAAGTTTTTGGAGAGATATCAACAAAATCAAAATCAACCCAAAGTCGAAGAAGTACAAAGATGGATAGATCAGACCGAAGATGAAATAAAAAAGATTAAGCCTCGTGGATTACCACAAAATCAGGATATTTTTATTGAAGTTTTTAATGAGAAACATCCTGTAGGGCAAGAAGGTTTTTATCATATTTATCTATGTGCGAGTCATGTTGATTTAGAAACTCTTAGTAAAACTATACAAAATGGCGAATATACGGGTGATTGGGAATATGATTTTGAAGTTCTGAAGTATGAATGTTTGACACTTTTATACTTTTTTCTTCAGGAAGTTTACAAGAATTACGAACTAAACTTCCAAAGAATCAATAACGACTATGATGAATGGTTACAGAGAACTCTGAAAAGAATAAATGGTTGACATTAATATTATAGAAAAACATAAAGAGGGGAATTATGTCAAAGGATAATGGATTATTAGCTTCTGTCAGTGATACTTCTACGGAGAGTGAATTTTTCTCACCGATGCCGGAAGGCTATAAAAAAGGGAAGGCACGATATTGTTTTGTGCTGGGTACTGTTATGAGCGGCTTAGGGAAGGGGATATTTTCTTCCTGCCTTGCCAAGCTGATGCAGGACAAAGGGCTTAAAGTCGCTCCTATCAAGCTCGAGGGTTATTTGAATATTGATTCGGGTACGCTGAATCCGTTCCGACACGGCGAGGTGTTTGTCTTAGATGACGGTATGGAGTGCGATATGGATTTGGGTACTTACGAGAGGATGCTCGATCAGAATCTGAGCAAGGCGAATTTCACTACGAGCGGGCAGATATTCAGCTCTATCCTAAACAAGGAACGCCATGGTGACTATCTCGGCAGGGACGTCCAGATGATTCCTCACGTTACCGGCGAGGTAAAAATGAAACTGCGTCAACTGGCGATGGAATCCGATGCCGATATCGTCTTCGTAGAAATCGGCGGGACTGTCGGCGATTTGGAAAATGCCTATTATATAGAAGCGATGCGCGAGCTGGCATACGAGGAGGGGCCGGACAGTTGCTGTTTCGTCGCCTTGACCTATATACTGGAGCCGAAGACACTCGGCGAGCAGAAATCAAAGGCGGCACAACTCGGAATCAAGCAGCTTATGCAGTTGGGTATTCAGCCGCATATAATTACATGCAGAGCAAGCAATCCGACTACAGACAAGGTGCGGCAGAAAATTAGTGTTTACAGCAATGTGCCGTTTGAAAGGGTCATAAGTCTGCCGGATTCGGCCAGTATATATATGATACCGGCCATGCTCAGAGAGGTTGGGATGGATTTCGAGGTAGCAAGACTGCTCAAAATAGAGGACAGAATCAAACTCCGCCAGGAGCGCAAGGCATGGGCAAAATGGTGCGATTTTACGGATAGAATCGGCTCTGCCAAACGGCAGATTACTATTGGTATAACAGGCAAATATACATCAGTCCGTGACAGTTATGCCTCGATAATAAATGCTCTTGAGCACGCCGGTATTGCTTTGGCTGCCGACGTTAAAATAAAATGGATTGAAACGACCTCAATCACCGATGAAAACGCGGCGGAAAATATGGCGGACGTCGATGGAATTATTGTCCCGGGCGGTTTCGGAACCAGAGGGGCCGAAGGAAAAATCACCTGTGTTAAATATGCCAGAGAACATAATATACCCTATCTCGGGTTATGCTTCGGCTTTCAAATGGCTGTTATAGAATTTGCCCGTAACGTTTGTGGTCTGAAAGAGGCCAACAGCACTGAGATTGAGCCGGATTGCTCGGAGCCTGTAATCGATATACTGCCTGAGCAGAAAAAAATAGAAGGCCTGGGTGGAAATATGCGGCTCGGGGGAAGAGATATTGAAATAAAACCTCAGACGATGGCATGGGATCTTCACGGCAAAACCAATTCGGTCAGAATGAGATTCCGGCATCGTTATGAAGTCGATCCTCGCTATATCGAACAATTAGAGCAGGGCGGTCTTGTATTTTCAGGAAAAGCACCTGATTATCCCATTATGCAGATACTCGAGCTTCCTGATCATCCGTTTTTTATGGGCACTCAGGCGCATCCCTGCCTGACTTCCAGGCCGCTCAAGCCGCAACCGATGTTTGTGGGGCTTGTCGCAGCGGCCATGCAGAAGCATTATCCGGATGAAAAACTACCCGATTGCATTAGGGCTGTTCAAAAGGTATGAAATCTGACGGCAAATGTTCTATTGTGGCTGCCGCTAAAACCGGGCATTTAGGGATTGATTCTATGAAACAATTATCGACTAAAAATCTGGAGCAAATTCCCGGCGTGGGTAAAAGAATTGCTCAGGAAATGCAAAATATCGGTATTAGCTCTGTTAGTCAGCTCAAAGGAAAGAAGCCTGAGAGACTTTATCAAAAACTTATCGATTTTAAGGCGGCCCCGGTTGACAGGTGTATGCTTTATGTACTGCGCTGCGCGGTGTATTACGCCTCAAACACCAAGCATGATCCGGAGCTGTTAAAATGGTGGAATTGGAAAGACAAGACCAGTTGAGCCTGGAGCTATACAAGGAAAGTTAAGCGACACTTTCAAATTTGTCAGGGAAGTACTCGAAATCAAGCCTATGAACGACTCCAGTTTTTTATTTCTCACTATGCGCCAATTCAGACGGCACCATCACGGGCAATCGAATAGTAAAGGTAGTACCGGAGTCTTTTGTGCTATCTGCGCTGATAGTTCCGTTGTGAAGCAGTACAACCTGGCGAGCTATTGCCAGAGACAATCCATGACCCTCTGAGTGGTGAGCAACATCAGGATCAGAAAGCTCCTCAAAGACGTATGGCAGATAATCCGAGTCTATACCTTCCCCATGATCGTTCACACTCAGACAGGCATCTTCGTTATCGCTGTAAATACTGACAATTATACTACTGTCCGATGGGCTAAATCGAATTGCATTATCCAGAATTGCTGTGATGGCTTTCTTTATTCCATTTATATCCAAGCACACAGTTGGATTGGCATCAAACTGCTCCTCAATCTTGACATTTCTTGCCGCTGCTTTTGCAGCAACCTTGCAAATCGTCCCACGGACAACTTCACATAATTCAGCCGGTTCGGTATGGAACTGCTGCTTTCCTGATTTCAACGAACTTAGCAACATCACTTTCTCAAAGAGACTATGCAGACGCTTTGCACTATTATACACCATTTCCATAAAGAGCTTTTGCTCTTTGGAATCAGTATTTTCCTCTGAAATCAACATCTCAGAAGATGCGATAATGCCGTTGAGCGGCGTTCGTGCTTCATGCCCCAGTAGTGTCAGAACATTGGTCTTAAACTGGTCCACCTCTTCAACCGACTTCAGGCGCAGATATACACGTATCTTCGCTAACAGCTCATCTTTGTCAAATGGCTTTGTAATATAATCATCCGCTCCCGCTTTATAGGCTTCAACCCGTTCCGAAACCATCGTCTTGCCGGATACCATAATAATCTTTGTATGCCGAAGCCGAGAATTCGCTCGTATCTGCTGACAAACTTCTCCTCCATCCATCCCAGGCAACATATTGTCGAGCAAAATGATATCAGGTTGAAAATCAGTTGCTATCTCAAGAGCCTGCTCCCCCGTCGAGGCAGTCCTGAGTTCAAAGTCTCGGCCTAATAGTCTCTCGATACTCTTGATATCAATGATATCGTCATCTACTGCTAAAATTTTATCTTGTGATTGCATTCTCCTGAGTATATCGGGCAAAAGACTACACTATTTTAGATGTTTTTTGTAACTGCAGCCAAAACATTTTATCGGAACAAATCCTATGTCACCAAGATTATTTTCTCAGTTCCGGCGTATCCGGCTCGATGTGTACCGTGATGTTCACCGGGCGAGAAATCTCCTGATCGAGAGCATTCTCCAGGCTCTCGGCGATTTCGTGGGCGGCGGCAATATTCAGCTCCGGGTCAACAAGGATATGCAGGTCCAGAAAAACTTCTCTACCGACAGTACGAGTCCGCAGCTTGTGCCAATGTCGTATCGAAGAATCAGAGTTGATTATCTTTTTGATATGTTCGATTGTATCGGTATCGATAGCGCTTTCCGCCAACTCTCTCAAACAGTCACTGATTATACGAACGCCGACTAAAATTATCATTAGACCAACAGATGCGGCGGCTGTCTGGTCGCCATGACCGAAGCCAAATTCCAGTGATATGAATCCTATCACAACCGCGATCGAACTGAAAGCATCGCTACGATGATGCCAGGCATTAGCGTAAAGCGCAGGGCTATTAGACCGGATTGCGGCTTTTTTTGTGACTCTATAGAGCCATTCTTTTGCTGCAATTGACAACATTGCAGCTATCAGAACTTCGATGCGCGGGGTGGTCATTTCATCTCTGGCTATGGCCAAAGTGGCATGGTAAATCATTGCCCCTCCAACCACAATTAAGATCAACGCAACCAGGCCGGCAGAGAAAGTTTCCGCTCTCCCATGACCGTAGGGGTGGTGCTGGTCAGGTTCTTTCGAACTCAAACGTAAGCCCAATAGAACAACAGCATCCGTGGCTATATCGGAAAGTGAATGTATGCCGTCGGCTAACAGTGCTAATGAACCCGATAGCAAACCTATAATAATCTTAATGATTGTCAGGGCAACATTTATCACAATGCCAAGATATGTGACAGATTTTATTTGCCTGGCGGCAATAAATTGTTTGCTGTTGTCCATGAGTATATTAAACCAACACTTCTCTGCGTATCCTCAAGACTGTATCCACATATTTGTTTGCAATATTCTGGTCTCTTGCCTCAACAATGATTCTTATGACAGGTTCGGTGTTACTGGCTCTCAGGTGCAGCCAGCCATCGTTAAAATCGAATCTACATCCATCGGTTGTATCAAGTTTTGCTTCAGCGAAAGCCTCCTTTGCCGAATTGAAGATTTGTTTTGCCTGTGACGCATCGGCTGTGAATTTGTCTTTTTTCATATAATAACCACCAACCTCATCGGCCAATTGGCTTACCGTTTTTTCCGTCTCAGCCATCAATTGCAAGACAAGAGCAATACCCACAAGACTGTCTCGGACCGGTCCTACCCTCAAATCAATCACACCGCCGTTACCCTCTCCTCCGATGATACAATCGTGCTCGAACATTGCCGAGGCTACATTAGCCTCACCGACGGCAGTTCTGATAACTTGGCCGCCTGCTTTTTCAGCTATATCGTCAATCATTCTTGAAGTCGAAAGATTCGTAGCCGTCTTCCCGGTTTTTTTGCTGAAAATATATTTTGCTGACAAAGCAAGTGAATACTCTTCGCCAATATAGCTTCCGTTCTCGTCAACAATTGCCAATCTGTCAGCATCCGGGTCCTGAGCAAAACCGATATCAGCTCCTTCGGTTTTTACTATTTCACAAAGACCCTGTAAGTTCTCGGCAATCGGTTCAGGTGCGTGAGCAAACAAGCCAGTGGGTTCATCGTTTATCGCAAAAACTTCACAACCAAGCTTTGCTAACAACATTTTGGTTATCCGTCCACCGGCCCCGTTGACGCTGTCCAGAATAACTTTGAATTTTTTTGCGGCTATTGTGTCTCTGTCAATAATTGCTAAAACCTTGTTGATGTGAGTGATATCAGTCTGTTCGCTGGAGGTTATTTTGCCACAATCGGATGAATCTGCTAAATCAAAATGTTTGTCGAAAAAATATTGCCTGATTTGTTTTGCAGCGTCGATCGGGGGAGCAACTCCGTTGCCAAGCAACAGCTTGATGCCATTATATTGGCCGGGATTATGCGAAGCTGTTATAACCACACCACCTGAACAGCCAAGTTTCCTTAACATAATCCCTACGCTTGGTGTAGTAACAATCCCTAAATCAATTACGTCAATTCCAACACTGCACAATCCTTGTGCTACAGCGGACAAAAGCTGTTTTCCGCTGGGCCGTGAATCCCTTCCGATAGAAACTGAAAGTTCCTTCTTTTTTTTCGTGCAGCTCTCTTTTAGAAAAGTCCCGAACGCACGTCCGTAATCAGCGGCGACAGAATCAGTAAGGTTTTCCCCTACGATTCCCCTCATTCCACTGACACTTATAATTAACTGTTCAGCCAAATTGAAACCTCCATGTCAACATCAATTATCGCTTGTCCATCGCAGCTTCAGCGAAGGAGAGAAGAATTAGTCAAGTGTGCAAACATACATCTCATTAACAAATTCAAGTTTGCCGAGTTCTTCAATCGCTTTTGAGTCTGGTTCCTTGTCAAGACTTACGGCAAGAATGGCTTGTTGTTTGGCCGGCTTTTGTCCAACACCCATAGTGCAGATATTGATATTATGCCTTCCGCAGAGCATGCCAACCGAGCCAATAACGCCGGGCTTGTCGTCGTTAAATATAACCAG
Source organism: Sedimentisphaerales bacterium (assembly GCA_032250555.1). GTDB lineage: Bacteria > Planctomycetota > Phycisphaerae > Sedimentisphaerales > Anaerobacaceae > NIOZ-UU13. Next base: position 9,020 of record JAVVFI010000039.1, on the reverse strand, counting down.
AACCGTGCCGCGCGGAGTCATTTCAATATTAAATCCATCGATTTCAATAATCCGTAAAAGCGTTCTCCCGAAGACTGAACCAGTTACTGTGTGGGTTACCTTATCCGTAACGACTTTGGCACTAAAACTAGAAGCGAGGTCTTTAGCCTCGGGATTTTTGGTTTCGTCTATGCTTATCCCGCGTTCTTTGGCCAAAACCGGAGTGTTGACCATATTCAATGGCATTTCAAAGTGTTTCTGCAATAAACCTATGGCAAAATTAAGCGTAGCCTGTTCAACCTCCATTTTGGCAATTGAGCCGCGGTACTGCACCTCAATAATCTTAATTTTTCCAGGACTAATCGTGCTGATAACTTTCCCGATTCGGCGAGCAAGTTCCGCATACTGGCTTACTAATGGCGGTACAGTCCCTGAAGTAGATGGTGCATTAAGAGCATTCTTGACGGGGCCTCCTTTGATAGCGTCGACAATGATTCGAGCAGCTTCGACGGCAACTTCAATTTGAGCTTCGCTGGTACTGGCACCTAAATGCGGGGTAACGACGCAATTCTCAGACTCGGCAAAACGTGTGTTCTCGGGCGGCTCTTTTGGGTAAACATCGAGAGCGGCACCGGCGATACGTTTGGCGGCCAGGGCATCATAAAGTGCATCCTCGTTGATAATACCCCCGCGTGCGCAGTTGACTAATCGGACTGTGGGTTTCATCATTTGTATCTGTTCTGCGCCAATCATATTCAATGTTTGCTCATTTCTCGGTACGTGAACGCTGATAAAGTCAGATTCGGTGAAGATTCGCTCCAGGCTATCGCTAATTTCGATCCCTTTTGTTACCGCATCAGGATGAACAGCCAGGGGATCAAAACCCAATATTTTCATATTGAAACCTTTTGCCATATCCGCAACGGCCATCCCTATCCTGCCTAATCCTATTAGGCCGAGAGTTTTGTTGTTCAACTGGTTGCCCATATATTTTTTTCTGTCCCAGGCGCCGCCTTTTAAGCTGATGCAGGCAGGCACAACATTTCGGCTCATCGCAAGTATTAACGCCATCGTATGTTCGGCAGCGCTGAGAGTATTTCCACCAGGCGTATTCATGACAATAATTCCTTTTCTTGTAGCTTCAGGAACATCGATGTTATCCACGCCTACTCCAGCTCGGGCGATTGCCTTTAATTTGCCGGGATTACCCAGAACTTTGGCGGTAACCTTCGTGCTACTTCTGATGATTAAACCATCGTGCTGGCCGATAATTTCGGCTAATTCATCTTCGCTTATACCTGTTTTAACGACAGCTTCAACGCCTTCTGTCGAATTAAGCAGGTCAATTCCTTCCTGTGCAAGTTTGTCTGTAATAAGAACTTTGATCATTATTCAACTCCAAAAATAATATTTTACTTTTCAAATCTCGATTTTGCATTTTAGCCGGAGTTCCTACAAATAGCAAGCGCAGAAAAGTGAATACTTCTTTGGATAGGGTAATCTCTTTAAAGACTAAAGTAAAAAGGGGCTTATACTGAATTACTCAGTATAGCCCCAAATTGACACGAATTTGTTATGTTAAGTACGCAACCAACTGTTGTGGATTATGGAGCGTATAAACGGATGTCATCGAAGTACATCATTCCTGAGCCGCCGGCGACGGGATTATTCCTGTTACCAAGGCCGAGAGTAATCGAATTGACATTGGCGAGGTTCACTCCCTGGTCCACAAAGCTCATCAGGTCGATATTCCATTGGGTCCAGAATCCTATCTTTGCTGCATCCGGATTATCGTTAATAACAACTGCGCTTTCGTTGAGAACAACATACATCGGTTCGGGAGCATTAGAAGAATCGCCCCGGAACCAGATTGTAAGTGTATCGACTCCTTTTTCGGTCCAGTCACGCGGATAAGTCAAGACAGAATTCGCCTCGGATTTCCCGACTGAGTTGTCGTAAGCAAACGGCATTGACTGGTTACCGCTGTGGACGATAGTCTGTTCGGCAAATGGGAAATTAGTGTGGCCAACGACGGAACCATTTGCTGCGTTGCCGAATCCGTCCACCCATGCGATAAATATCCTGTTGCTTCCGGGTTCGGCGGGGTCAAGGTCATTGTAGCTCTCGAAATCATCCACTATAAGGAAGTTGGCAGTCGTAAAGCTCCAGACCGGACCTATCCACGGGCTGTCGGGATTGGCGTTATTGACCTCATCTACTCGCCAGTAGTAAATAGTATCCCACTCGAGTTTTCCGGGATCATAGCTTTCGGAACCAAGGATTTTGTCACCTTTATACTCCGGGGAACTGGTATTGGCATCACGCACTATAGCTTTATCCGTTCCGAAATAAACCTGGTGCGAAGCAGCATAATCCGACGGTGACCAGCTAAGAAGTGTTGTTTGTGATACATCCCCTACGCCGTTAGAGGGATTCAAGCTTTCAACGGCACCCTGAGTAGTAAAACTCCAGACATTGCCTTTGTGTGTATTGAGGGTATCAAACTCATCAACGCGCCAATAGTAAGTTTTGCCGAGCTTAAGCGAGTCTGGTTTGTAGGTTGTAGGTCCCTGAGGAAATGCGCCTGAGGCGTTGTTCACATCATGAAAGTTATCGCCAAAATATACCGTGTGCAGTTTGGCATCGAAACCTGGTGTCCAGGTAAGGATGCTAACAGGTTCTATAAACTCGGCACCATCAGCAGGATTGGGGTTGTAGGCGATTTTGGATGGAATAGTGAGACTCCAGACATCTCCTTTGTCTTTTGTTATGCCATCGGCCTGGACTTCGTCAATCCGCCAGTAGTAAGTTGAGCCCGGAACAAGGCCATCCGGAGATGGAGAGTCGGGAAGACCGGCGATGAAATACTCTTCAGTCTGGTTGCCAAGAAAAGTATCTGCGGAGCCGTTGTTAACATCTGCGAAATTTTCACCGAAATAGATATCGTGCGAGACGGCAGAATTTCCCGGCAACCAGCCAAAACTCACCCATTTATCCATATACAGGATACCATCAGCGGGAGTGGGATCATAAGCCTTTGGACCAGCCATAAGCTTTTTTATCTCAGTTAATGTTAGTACCGTGTTGTAGATACGCACATCGTCAATAAGGCCCGGGAAGTAATTGGAGTTGCTGAGTCTGGCACCTATTCTCACCTGGTCAATTGTTCCTATCTCACCGTCGAGGTTGTCAACAAACTGACCGTCAAGGTACCAATTTCCCCCTTGTCCATTATAAGTTACAGCAAAATGGTGCCATTGTGTATCTACGGGAATGAATATGGATTCCCAGCCACCCACGAAGACAACATAATTGCCCGCATCATCCACTTCAATATCGTAGTAAGTACCATCGGTGTCGCCATCCGGTACGAAGCCGAAGACGCTTGTCCAAGCAGGTATATCTGTGGTGCTTGCCTTTGCCCAGCCGGCGATTGTCCTGTTGTCAATCCCGCTTATTCCGACACTGCCGATGTCCACATAGTCGTCGATGCCATCGAGTTGGATAGCACCACCAATCCTTCCGGCCACCCATTGTGGATTACCTTTCAAGGTACCGTTGTTGCCGCTGCCTGAAGCATCCTGCGCTACGCTGCCGGAAGTTTCATCGAACTGCCAGTGAGCTACGAGATCGGCGGATGTGTTTGCGGCCACGGAGAGAACTAAAAGAGTGAATAAGCAAGTTAATTTCTTAGACATAATAGAACTCCTTCGAATAAGGCGAATAAGGTGTTAATTGGAATCTAAAAAATGCAACCATCATGGATAACAATTTCGCTGCAACTTTGTACATTGCATAATAACTCCTCCTAAATTAGGAAAAAAGACTAGAATTAAGTTCGCACGATGAGGAAAATCAACAATTGTGTGCCTGGTGCGAACACAATCTTTCCTGCCTATTTTATACAAAACAACCACCTCTCAGTCAAGGAAAATCCTACATGTTATGACATAATTCAGCGTTAAGGTTCAGGCCAGCATGGGCAATACCCTGTATCGAAAATCATTTTGTTATGCCTTTTTCCATTCCTGGAGAGAACCTATTGTGTAATGTAGTACTTTATGTTATAATATCTTATGTCGTTATAAAGCTTATCGACTGTGGAAGGCGGAGCTTTATATTTTGCCGGTTTGAACAAGGAGGAATGCTGTTCTGATGAGATATTGGGTGACACTTTTTTTTCTCGTTATATTCAATCTTACCATCAATTTTTCGCCTACGGCCAGTGCACAGGATCTAATCCGGATAAACGAGTTCATGGCAGTGAACAATAGTAGTCTTGATGACGAGGACCGTGATGAATCGGACTGGATCGAGATATACAATGCCGGAATGGACCCGGTCAACCTGGATGGGTGGTATTTAACGGATGATGTTAACAATCTCACACAGTGGACTTTTCCGGAGGTAATACTCGATCCCGATGCTTATTTAGTTGTCTTTGCTTCGGGAAAAGATCGGAGAGATCCTCTGGGAGTGTTGCATACAAATTTTCGACTGAGCGGCAGTGGTGAGTATCTGGGATTAATTCGCCCGGACGGCAAAACAGTGGCCTGGGATTTTTTTCCAGAGTATCCAAAACAGGCCCCCGATATTTCTTACGGTCCGGTCAGCAGTATAGTGGAAAAAGTGCTCATACCTTTCGGGGCTCCGGCCAAGGCCCTGGTGCCCTCTGACGATGTCCTAGAGCCTGATTCAGAACTTTCGGAAACGCAGCGTCCGTGGACGCAGGAAGGCCCGGATGTATTAAGATGGCAGACTGGCACAACCGGTGTCGGTTATGATTATGGTGAACTGGTTGGTTTGGATGTTTCGAGGATGCAGAATTTCAATACGACAGTGTATATTCGTGTTCCTTTTGTTTTGAATGATCCCTCGGCGATCCGGGCACTGACTTTGCGCATGCGTTATGATGATGGGATAATAGTCTATATTAACGGTCAAGAGGTGGCACGTGATAATACTCCGGTACCAGGTGAAGAGACATGGAACTCCGTAGCGTTAGTCAGCAGACCCGACAGCATCGCTGTTAATCCGGTTGATTTCGCTATTCCAGAATTCGATTTTCTTCATGTTGGAGCTAATCTGCTGGCTATACAGGGATTGAACCATCGGATCGGCAGTTCGGATTTGTTGATTGTTCCCGAGCTTCTGGCCACGATGGATACAATAGACGGGTCATCAAATCAGTATTTTCCGGTCCCGACGCATGGAAATCCTAACAAGGACGGTATTGATGTTTTGGGGCCAATCATTTCCGATTCGGACCATTATCCGCTTATACCCACTGAAAACGAGGACCTGCAGATCGTAGCCCGGGTCGAGCCGTCCTTTGATGCAATTGATGAAGTCAAGTTGTACTATCGCTCTATGTTTGATCGCGAAGTAAGCATACCATTACTGGATGATGGTACCGGTGGCGATAGAGAAGGCGGGGACGGGCTTTACACTGTTCGAATCCCAGCTTACAGGTATAAAGCGGGGGAGATGGTCCGCTGGTTTATTTCGGCCAGAGACACTGCCGGGCGCAGATCACGGTTTCCGGCCTATCTCGATGAGCTAAATTCTCCACAGTATTTTGGTACGATAGTTGAGGACCCTAATCTGACTAATCCGCTGCCGGTACTGCATTGGTTTATCCGAACACCGAACGCCGCGAACTCCGATTCCGGTACTCGCTGCTCGCTTTTTTATGACGGGGTATTCTATGACAATGTTGGGATCAATATTCACGGTCAATCCAGCAGGGGATTTCCGAAAAAGAGCTACGATATCGATTTCCATCCCGGTCATAACTTCAAATGGGAGCCCGGTCAGCCACGTGCTGATGATATCAACCTGCTGACGACCTATCCTGATAAGGCGCAGATGCGTAACATACTGGCATACGGGGTATATCGTGATGCTGGTTGTCCCTACCACTGGGTTTTTCCGGTGCGAGTCCAACAAAACGGGGCCTTTTGGGGCACAGCTCATATTGTGGAGAACGGCGATGAAGACTGGCTGATTCGGATGGGCTTGAATTCTGAGGGAGCCCTTTACAAGATGTACAACACATTTACCAGCTCGAGTAACGCTAATAGCGGTGCCGAAAAGAAGACACGAAAAAATGAAAACAATGATGATTTGGTGGCGCTCTACGAAGGCGTTAGTCTTTCGGGTGAAAGACGTCGCCGATATCTCTATGATAATTTAGATATTCCGCAAATTGTCAATTTTCTGGCAGCACGCGCAATCACCGGGGATACTGACTGTTGTCACAAAAACTATTACTTTTACCGTGATACGGGTGTTAGTGATGAGTGGCAGATGTGGCCGTGGGATGTGGATTTGAGCTTTGGACGAGTGTGGAATTCTACGGAGACTTACTGGAACGAAAATCTTATTCCAAATACGCGTCTTTTTGTCGGCAACAACAATAGTGTGCCGCAAGCCATCTTTAACACGCCGGAAATACGGCAAATGTATTTACGTCGGGTACGAACGCTTATGGATGATTTTCTTAAGGCACCTGATACGCCGGAAGAGGAACTGTATTTTGAACCGTTTATTGATATGTGGGCATCCCTTATTGCTCCGGATGCTGCCTTAGATGCTGCTAAATGGGGCTCGAATGCATGGGGTAATGGTTCGACGTCTTCCTGCTGTCCCCAAACGTTGCTGGAAGCTGCCGAAGAATTGAAGTACTCCTATCTGCCTGAACGCCGCCGCCAACTATTTAATGGCCTGGCTTCCGGAGCCAATGAGATACCCGATGCTCAACCGGCTAGTACGGTCATTGACTTTGGTACGATCGATACAAATCCTGTCAGTGGAAATCTGGATGAACAATATATACAACTACGTAATCCCAATTATTTTGCTGTAGATATTTCCGGCTGGACATTGAGTATTGGGCCAGAATCCGGCAGGCATCTGTTTACTTTCAATGGGGGAACGGTTATTCCTGCAAACGAGACTCTTCACGTTGCCGTCGACCGTGTAGCTCTTCGAGCTCATAATGCGACTATCAGAGGCGGTCCAATATTGTTTATTGTTGGTGATTTCAGAGGTCACCTCGCAGAACAAGATGAAGTTATTCTTTTGACCGACCGGCAACAAGAGATAGTAAATTTTGTTGTAACACAAGCCGGCAGACGATAACTGGGAAGCGAGAAATACAGCAAGACAGGTTACATATTACATGGGCTGTAACCATATAGAACGATAGCCAACTTATAATCAGTAACAACCTGAAAATATCCCAACGTTATTTAAATATTCATGCCGGACAAAAATTAGGTAAACGCACACTTTTAAACAGGTGTGCCGATATTGTCTTTGTATTTTTTTCGCAGCAATTTCAGCTCGGCCTTTAATTTTGTTATAAGATTTGAGTTTGCCGGATCGTTATAGATGTTTTTCATTTCCTTCGGATCTTTTTTCAGGTCGTAAAGCTCCCATTCATCGATGTCGTTGTAAAAGTGTATCAGCTTGTAGCGTTTTGTGCGTATGCCGTAATGCCGTTTTACGCTGTGTACCGCGGGGTATTCGTGGTAATGGTAGTACATCGATTTTCGCCAGTATCGAGGTGTTTTGCCTTGAAGAATTTTACGCATCGAACGGCCCTGCATGTCCGGGGGTGTTGGAACACCGGCGAAATCCAAAAACGTTGGGCCGAAGTCCAGATTCAAGACGATATCATTGTTGATAAAGCCGGTTTTTACTTCCTGTGGATAGCGGACAAGTAACGGCATACGCAGAGATTCTTCGTACATAAATCTCTTATCGAACCAACCGTGGTCTCCCAAATAAAAGCCCTGGTCGGATGTGTAAAAGACTATGGTATTTTTTGCCAGACCTGTTTCGTCAAGATAGTCCAAAACGCGGCCGACATTTTCATCGACTGAGGCAATACAGCGCAGGTAGTCTTTGATATATCTCTGGTATTTCCAGCGGACCAGATCTTTACCTTTGAGATTTGCTTTGCGGAAAGCTTCATTTTTAGGCTCGTATGCAGCATCCCAAAGCTTTTTCTGTTCGGCTGTAAGGTTCCTCGGGGGGACGAGTTTGAGGTCTCTTTCAGTCATTGTTTTTTCGATGCTCATATCCTGTTCCTTGGCGGCCCTTCCGCGGTTGGAATAGTCATCGAACAAATTTTCCGGCTCAGGAATTTTGACATCATCGTACATTGTCAGATATTTCGGTCCAGGCTCCCATGATCTGTGGGGGGCTTTCTGTTGATACATCAGGCAGAAAGGTTTTTCTCCACTACGCTCTTTGAGCCATTTGAGAGCATGGTCGGTAATAATATCAGTAGTGTAACCTGTATATTTTCTTTTCTGGCCCATCTCTTTCATATCCGGATTATAGTATCTGCCCTGTCCGGGCAGAACATTCCAGTAATCAAAGCCGGTCGGGTCGGTTTTGAGGTGCCATTTACCTATCATTGCTGTTTCGTAGCCGACATTTTGAAGCAGTTTTGGGAAGGTCTGCTGGCTGGGGTCAAACTTTTGTCTGTTATCGATGACGCCGTTGATATGACTGTATTTGCCGGAAAGTATTACGGCGCGGCAGGGGGCGCAGATTGAATTAGTGCAGAAACTATTTTTAAAGAGCATGCCTTCTTTGGCAATCCGGTCGAGGTTTGGTGTTTTATTTATTTTACTTCCATAACAGCTCATTGCATGTGAGGCGTGGTCGTCCGTCATTATGAATATTATATTTGGTCTTTTTTGAGAAATCCCTGCCGTTTGACCTATGCTTTCGCAGCCTGGCAGTATTGATATTGCTGATGCTGATCCCGCCATGAAGCCGAGTGTTTTGAAGAAATCTCTCCTTGTTTGTCTTTTCATTTTGGTTCCTTTCTTACGTTCTTGTATAGATTACTTATAGTAGAGATAATCTTAAGCTTGTGACAAGAATATTAGTTTTGTTGTGTCGCATCCAATTATTTATAGTCTTTTCCCTCAAGACTGTCCTGGCAGGATTTACGCCATTTAATCAACATTGATTTCATTGATTTCACAAGCTGAGGTTTTTGGGCCGCCAAATCTTTTGTT
>JAVVFI010000399.1:0-4978 GCA_032250555.1 Sedimentisphaerales bacterium | reverse complement strand
TCCTGAAAAATAACTCCTGTGCACTTTGAGAAAATTTCGGCGGGACAAAATACCCAACGTTCGGTGAGCGCGCAAGAGTCAAAGTTTTACCGTCGGCAACGAGGTTTTTGACTTCGGTCTCTGAAATTTGTGCGCTCCAAACTTTGTTGTGTTGAGTCCAATGCTTGATTTTTTTGCCACCTGAAATTATCGGTATTTCATCGGGATATGCGGCATAGGTCACATAATAATCTTTCAATTTATGATATTCGAATGCACCGCTGGGCAGATTGGTCTCAACTCTTTCTCCACCATCGGATGCAGTAAAATGAATTGGTTTTTCCAGCGAATAGTACCCCCCGCGAATTAATACCAATATATCTCTGCCTGAGCCATATTTATGAGGTGAACCAATCCATCGTGTTTCAACGGGCTTTTCCTTAGGGAAGTAAACGTTGCTCTTTAGTTCCAGAACAGCTTGCTGAGCCCGCTCAATTGTTGCAAATGGACCATCGGATTGATTAGCATTCGGGACAGCAAGTTTGCCCGACCAGGAATCGTTTCCATTCGGAGCGATATAATAATCAACTTTTTTCCCTTCGAGAGAAAACCACTTCCATCTCTCTCCGCGTAAAAGTTTACCATCGTTGGCAATTGTTGTATTAAGAAGTCCCAATAGCATACAAAAAAGAAAAAAAGCTGACATTGATTTCAAATTCATAGTGTTGTCCCTAATATTCTAACGTGTAAACGCTTTATAGATAATTATGCGTTATAGTTCAGTTATCCATATATAATTAATTTTAGCTTATAAGAAATTTGATCTTTTGGTTTAGTTCGGTGTCTTGGGGGGCTTGAGTAAACCCTGATGCCTCAACCAGGTGGCACACGCCTGCGTCCAAGTAGAGCATGGATGTTCGCTCGGGCGTACACCAAAGTCATGGGCGGCCGTCGCATAGATGTGCAGCTCCGCCTGGATGCCGGCTTTCTTAAGAGCGAGATACATCAATACACTATGTTCCGGCGGGCTTATGATATCGGCCCCGCCGTGCGCGAGGAAGATTGGAGGTGTTCCGACCGGGATACGCAGGCCGGGAGCAATCTCATCCTTATCCTTCGCTTTAAGATAGCCCGAATAGACTCCGATCGCAAAATCAGGCCGGCAACTGATTTTGTCCACATCATTGATTAGCTCGTAAGTTCTTCGGTCGAAGCTCGTTGCTGTCGCAATAGCCAAATGGCCGCCAGCCGAAAAACCAACTATGCCGATTTGCTGCGGATTAATACCCCACTTCTTTGCTTTGCTCCGCACCAGGCTGACGGCTCGTTGCGCATCCTGGAGCGGGCGTCGGGCCGGTTGGCCCTTTGGCTCATCAGGACGGCGCGGCACACGATACTTGAGGATGATGCCGGTGACGCCAATAGAGTTCAACCAGGCGGCAATTTCCTCGCCTTCGAGTTGCCAGTAAAGGTCCCAGTAGCCACCCCCAGGACAGATAAGCATTGCTGCTCCGGTATCCTTATCTTTCGCCGGTCGATAGATTGTCAGGGTCGGCTTGGTGACGTTGGTCACCAGCCTCGTCGGTTCAGTGACTTCGACCTGCTTGCGGTCCAGCTTCGGCGACATTCGGAACTTTTCCTCGCCGATATTGCCACTCTCCTCCGGAGCCCTATCCGGCCAAACCTCAACAACCAACGGCTTGTCAGCCCCAACCGCTGGCCAAACCGAGCTTATCAATATGATCAGAAAAACCTTTAACACCAATCGCATGACTAAACTATCTTCCTTTCCTTGCATTACACGTTCCCTTCGGTGTTAGCCATTTGTTATAACCGCAACCAGATTACCGCGTTCTGCGAGCGAATATTTTCCTTGTCGGCCTCACTTGCATCCAATACTTCAAGCTTTACCAATGCAGGGTCGGGATATTTGAAGGGCATCCCTGTCCCGAACATCACTCGCTCAGCCCCCAGATTCGTAATTAGCTGTCCTATCTCGTTCGCTAACACGGCACTCAAGCGGGATAGTCCGATGGCATAATTGGCTGGCAGACCATTGTCCTTGCGCCCAAGCGGGCATCTTGTGTAACCAATACCGTTTAGCAGGATAAAGCGTGCTTTGGGATGAGCTTTCACCAACTCAACAATCTCCTCCAGCGATACGTCGGGTACGTTCAGCAGCCAGCTCCGCTGCCGGTTGTCCTCGGCGCGGATGGGAATGGAGATGACCATACCTCGCTCAATCGCAGCGTTTACCAACTCCCGGCAACATGCGCTGGAGAACTTATAGTTGTGCCACTTGGGATAGAGTCGCAATCCTGTCATGCCGAACTTCTCATGGCAGATTTTCAAATCATCCTGCCAGCCGGCGTAGGACGGATTGATGACAGCAAATGGAATCAGCCTGTCACTATGACCATGGACCTCCGCGGCCACCTCCTCGTTACCGGCCTGCGAGTTGCGGTATGTGATGGCGCTTGCGCTGGAGACAACCGCCTTGTCAATTCGTTTAGAGTCCATAAGTGAGAGCAGCGACCCAGCCTTGTTGTGCCGCAACTGACGAAACGCAAAATGACCAAGATAAGCATTAACGTCAACAATCATGATTTCCGCCTCCGCAAAAGTCTCATCATATTTCCACCCAGGATATTCTTCTTGTCCTGTTCGCTAAGTTTTGCCCCGCGAATCTTGCCCACCCCTGCTGTCATCGAGGAGTCACAACCAAAGACGACTCGGTCCGCTCCTACCACTGCTGCCGCCATCTCCACTGTGCCCTCATCCGTCACGCTGCCGCTGGTGTCGAGCAAGACGTTCTGCGCATGGCGTACGGCCTTGATCGTCCACTCCCAATCACCACCGCCGGAAATGTGCGCACAGATAAGCATGGCCTCCGGGTATCGGCGAGCCAGTTCAGCGAGGTGTCCGCCATCGGACATATGCGGCTGGTCCTCCACGAAATAGTGCGAGTGCGACGCGTGGTGGAGAATCGGTACGCCCAACTCGATAGCCAGCTCCACAATAGGAAAGACCACTGGCTCGGTGCAAAGGTGTTCATTGTAGAGCTTGATGCCGATAAATCCACTATCTCCAATGCAGCGGCGGATTTCCTCCAAAGCCTCGCGGCCGTAGCCGGGATTAACATAGCAGTAGCCGAGCACCCGGCCGGGGAACCGGCGCATCCCGTCGGCCGTCCACCGGTTGCATTCCCGAAAACCTTCGGCGGTTGCCGGTCGGCGAGGCGTTAAAGTCGAGCAGCACAATTGGTCGATTCCAAGCTTGTCTGCCGCCTCAATTAGCTTGCGATCATCCGCCTCCCAGTTTTTTCGGCTCCGATGGTTCAAGTGCGCATGGCAGTCGATAACTTTGCCTTTGCGGGACGAACCGCCAAGCTCCTCGGCATCGCCGCTTGCCGATGGTAATGCCGCTGCCCCTATCGCTACGACCGCGGCGGTTGAATTCTTCAGGAACGTTCTTCGGGAAAAGCGCGGCTCAGGTGTGGGTGAACTCGATGTTGTCTGGAGAATGGTCATTTATTTCTATCTCCTTCTATCGTATATCTTTCGTATCTAATTGTAGAGAACAAATAAATATCGCATTGAATCATGAAGTAAGTTGCTCAGATGTCCCGGTCTATAGTCACTACAGCCGCCAACGTAGCCTGCACGGTCATGGCCGCGTTCTCAACGTCACATTTTTCCGGAGTATCCTCTTCGGCGTGGTAATTCGGATCACCATATGGATATGAGCCGATATTGACAACCGCCGCGGGATAGCCGGCCAGGACAAACGAGCCGTCATCATCACCGGGTCGCGGCCTCTGTACAATCCGCTGTTCCAGACCGATAGAATATCGAGTGTTCACCTCAGCCATCAGTTCGGCAAGATGCTTGCCTTCGGGCTTCGTATATGCCGTAACATTGGTCTTCTTTCCTGCGGCAGTATCCTCTGCGGTTTTGACTCCGATACCGTCCATGTTGAAGACGGCTACAATATTATCACCACGTTCTTTAGCTTTTTGCGCCGCGGTCTTACTGGTCCACGGTCTATGTTCCTCGTTGCAGAATAGAAACCGAATAGTGCTTTCTGGTTTGTATTTCGCGAGAACACATGCCATCTCTAATACGCCGACGGTTCCAATTGCGTTATCGTTTGCTCCGGGAGAATCGATCCAGCTTTGCGAGTCCTTGTGAGCGAGGACCATGATAATCCTGTCAGGATTTGACCTGCCTTTTCTTTCGGCGTAGAGATTGTACCCTGTGTACCAGCGATCTTCGGATTCAGGCGGAGAGTACTGAGCATGCTTTGGCTTGCTCGTATCACGACGAAAAGCCTGTACCTGAACACCCTCTCGTTTGACATGATATCCCCACTCCTGCAGCTTGCCTGCAAGGTAGTCGTCGGCCTCATAAAGTGTATTTTTCTTATGGCCCGGTAAAGTCAGGTTCAACTTGCGATAGGGCAACGGATCTTTGGCGATATAGAAAAGGTGCTTCGAAATTCGCTTAGAGTCAACAGAGCTGATAAGGCGTCGGATGTTCGCTTTGGTATTGTTACTATCGCCGCTTACATTCTGACGTGCATGGACCGATTCAATAAAGCCCACCGAGAAAAGCAATAATAGTCCAATCGTATAAATTCTGGCCTGTCTCATATGTCCTCCTGCATTTCGAACCATCTTTTCACAGCAATACTACCGTCAAGCACAACTTGCCACTACAAATCATATCATAAAACGCAAAGTCCAGCAATTAGATTGAAAATGTTTATAGACAGTTCAGGGCAGAAATGTGTATTGAGAATTTAGGATTGACTTAATTTGCCATGATTGAGTAACATTAGAATTGAATTCGGACTCGAAAAGTTAAAATCATGCTATTAACCAGGCTATGGAGGTACGAACAATGAAAGGCAGAACCAACCAACCGAAAATATTAGCGGCCCAACGAGCAATGAGACCGGGATTTTTCTCTCTTGAGCTTGCTGTCTGGCTAATCGTACT
>JAVVFI010000398.1:0-4979 GCA_032250555.1 Sedimentisphaerales bacterium | reverse complement strand
CAGTATAGTGGGATAATCTTCAAAATCGCATATGTCTTTCATTTACAGACCGAATATTTATTCCATATCATAATAGGGTTGCTCAGGACATCCACCTATTTCTGCGCGTTGTCCCAAGGACGTTATTAAACCATAAAACCAGGATGTCCCGCTTGATCGCTAATCTACTACACGATTACACTATTGAAGCAGATATTTCAAGAAAAAAAACAAAAAACGCACAAGTTCGTGATAAATATATATTTCCGTCTTTTGGAGATATTGAAATGATTGTCTTATTTATATTTCAATGGGTAGTGCTGAGGATTATCCAGAGAATCAATTTCAAGATCAACATCAAGCTCCGGCCAATAGAGGTGATAACCATGCAGCAATTTGACATTCAGAATCTCTTTTACCTTTGCCTCCTTAAACCAGGGATAGTCATGATAGGATAAAAAATATTCTTTATCTTCCACACAAAGCCAAAAGCCATGAATATCGATATGGGAAACAGTCGGACTCATAAAACAATTATATCAAATCGAGTCTAATTTACAAAATTTAATATCCGCTCGGAAATATGAGGGGACTCATTATCAACAACTCAATGAAAAGCTTTGAAATAGCCCTTAGTTTTATATTGGTCTCAAAAGTAATAAATATTGACAAACCTTTGACTAATTTCCGTCTTTTGGTTACCCTGCCGTCTTATGAAAAGAATGCTGACATCATGTTTCGGCCTTGGCCGGCTGCCGGTTGCCCCGGGTACATGGGGCTCGCTGCCGGTGATGGTTATTTTCGGCCTGATGTGCCGGTTTCACCTGCCAGAGCTCTCTATATCAATCGTAATGGCGGCTTTGGCCTTAGCCGGCTCTATCGTTTGCGTAAAATTTGCCCCTGCCGCAATTGCAGCGACGGGCAAAAACGACCCCGGCGAAGTCGTTGCCGACGAATTAGCCGGCCAGGCGGTCACTTTTTTGGCCGTCATGTTTTTAAGCCTGGATACATTATCGAACGGACAAATCTGTATGACAGCGGTCCTCGGCTTTTTGCTCTTCAGATTATTCGATATCGCCAAACCCTGGCCGATACATAAACTCGAAAAGCTTCCCAAAGGCTGGGGAATTCTCGCGGACGACCTGCTCGCAGGAGTCTATGCCGGCATTGTATTATTTTTCTGCCACGAAATCGGCCTGGTCAATTACATAAACGGAATTTTCCATCCCGAGGATTCATCTCTCAATGTTCCGCACACCGTTGCTTTTGGTATCGTTCAGAATATAACTCAATTTCTGCCGGAATTATCATCCGGTTTTGGATTGGCGGCTTAATTGCTTTTTTTGACAGGTTAGAAAACAACTATGGCAGTAGATTATAACGTTGATGTTTGTAAGAAGCTTGAAACTGAATTTCATACGGCCCAGTTGCATCGTCCAATGCGTACCGGCCGTTACGACGCAGGCACAGAGCTTACTTACCAGGTAAGCGGTTTCACCGGAGCAGAGCAGGCAAAAGTACATCTGGTTATTGACAAGTTCGTCGGTGGCGGCTTCGCAGGACAAGTGTACCTTGTAAAAATTACCGGGATCGATGGTTCGATAGAAGGCCTCCAGATTGGTCAATCCTATGCCATGAAGATTCTCATTCCACCTTCCGGCTTCTCCCGCATGTTCCGCAATATCCTGTATTGGATTGGCTTCCAGGGGCCGTTCCAGCTTCAGGTAAATCCCGCCGCATCGAAGGCCGGAGCGCTCTGGCAGAAATTTATCCGGCGCGGTGCAAGGATTCGATTCGGAGATGAAACCGCCGTCAGAGATATTTACGCAACCTTCGTCGATGACAAGCTCGGCAGTTGCGGACAACTGAGCGAATGGATTGAAGGAAGAACGTGGCGGCTGGAGGTCGATGACCGGGTAGATTTATTGACAAAGTGGCGCCGTGGCGAACTGATTGATGAATCCGCCGTCAGCAAACTCGGTTCGCCGGAATACCGGGCAAAGTGCAAATTTATGGCCGAATTTGTAGAGCTTCTCCACGACATGGGAGGCCATGAATTTGCCCGGCAATATGAATGGTCAACCTGTAAAAGCCAGCCGAACGTCCTCAAACGCCACGAAACTCAAGACAATCCGTCAGACGGTTTAGTAGCGGTTGATTTCCGGGCGGGCCTTGCACTGCTGCCGTTTCTGCCGATGAGCCCGGGCGATTTCAAGCTGATTGGCAAAGGATTTATACGCGGCTCTCTTGTGCAGTTCGACCGGGGAGATATCAGCAAACTCGAGGCCTTTATAAAAGCACACGACTGCGAATTTGAAGATATGAACCAAATGCTGGAGGACCTGAAAACCGCCGAGCAAATTTATAGAAACTCTATTCCGGATATTTCGCACAATCATGTCCGCCTGCTATACAGCTCCAAATTATGGTCAACTATTTTTTCCAGTGCCGTAACCGGATGGACCGTACGAAACCTGGTTGACGAACAGCACGAGCACAAGCTGCGCAGCAGCAGGTTTTCAACGCTGCTCTTCTTTGTCATTGGAGTGATACCTTTTTTTGGCAAGTTATTTCGCCGCTTTTGGGCAAGGGCCGACTGGCGCAGACACTACGGTCAAATGCTAACGAGCTGGAAATATTTTCAGCGCGCCCTCAGAGGCAGAATGGCCGAAAAAGTTATCATTTGGCACAGGGCCGGGCGCCTCGATGCCGAGGCAGCACTCAAGGTGGCGGCTACACCCTTGCGGTTTTATTGCCACATACCGCTGTCGATTTTGCCTGCCGGCCTGCACAGGTTTTTAACCGACGGCAAATTCAGAAAGGACAAACTGGCCTATATATTCCTCAGGCCGTTCAGATTATATTTTAAATCGGAACTTCGCGAGCAATGGCTTCGTGAAATGGTTACCAGCGGACAGCAAAAACATATTCTCAGCGATGAGGACGCCCGAACTATCCTTTCACAGGTCAACGAACCTTTTATACAGAAGTATCTAAAGAGCCTGGCCGTACATGTCTGTACTTTGCCGGTAACGCAGATTGTCTCTGTACTGATAGCAGCCATTTTCGTCTGGACTCATCCCGAAATGCCGCGAGCACAGTCGTGGGGTATAGGCCTCGGCATTATCGCATTCTTCCAGGTGGTACCGATTTCGCCCGGCTCATTGACTCGGGGGCTGTATGTTTTATATCTTGTAATACGCGAGAGAAATTTCAGGGATTACAATATTGCGGTTTTTCTTGGCTTCTTTAAATACGTAGGTTACCTTGCATTTCCGATTCAAATGACATATCACTATCCCGCCCTGGCAAGATTCATGGCGGCCCACTGGGCCACTGAAGCCGTGCATATTGTCCCGGTATTCGGCGAACGGGGAGCCCTGCTGGAACATTGGGTATTCGGCTTGTTCTATAACCGGCCTTTGACAATACGCCGGCGAATGCAAAAGCGGGCACAGATTCAGGCACGCACCAAGCCGAGATATTGGCACATAGGTTTGTGTGCAATAGGGGTTGTGGTTTTATTAACGTTTGCCGAGCTTCTTTACATAGAGAATATCGGGGTATCGCCGGGTTTTAATAAACTGTGGTGGCTTGCTGTAATTGTGCCGCAGCTTTTAACTTGTGGCGCGATTGTAACTTTAGGTTGCGGCGGATCGGCTTTAACCAAACGCCTTGCGGCGGCGGCTCTCTGCGGGATATTGATTGGTGTTATTTCCACCGCCATTTCGACGATTCTGAGCTATAATGGTGGTTTTGTGGCAACATGCGTTTGGCGGGTATTTATTTGTGCAATTGTCTCAACAATCGGAGCAATAATCACCGAGCTTAAACTGCCCGATCCGGATATAGAGTAATAATACACTTCCTCGAAACCGTTTAATTTAAAATATCTGGAAAAATGAATATTTAAGCATATAATAGTTGCTCGTTTGATTATATGATATAGAGTCTGGACTTTTTTATGGTTATCCGGATGTATTCCCGGAACCTTTGTTGGAGTTTTTCTGTAATGACATCGAACAGTTATAGTTCGCTTTGTGATGATTTTTACCTCGATATGTATATCAATACCGAGTTGGAACTCCCTACAGAGCGAGATACGATTCTGTCCTTTTTCGAACGGATACACAAACAGTACCCCTCTATGGGCCGTTTCTACCGGCGAGAGGGTAACGAGTATTATCTTGAGGAAGACCGCAGTACGGGACAATATCGCTGGGTCAGTCTTGAAGTGGACCGTATCGGCTCAGGAATGGTCAATCCCTCCGATTTTGATTCGGCTTACAATCAGGACAGATTAGTGCTTGAGCTTGTTCCTTATATGCTTGGAGTAAATCATCTCGATATCGATTCTTTGGATGTTACTTTCGCTATGGATTTTGATTATGCAGGCAGCCATGATGAGGTTATCGCTGAGGCACTGCTCTCGCAGAGCGCTTTTAGCAGCCTTCTGGATTTGCCCGGGGCAAGACCCATCGGCTTTTCACCATCTCTGATAATAGCATTGTCAGAGGATGACAGTACTCAGGGACGAATCAGCATAGATTCAAAAACAAGCGTCTATGAGCCAAAGAAAAAAGGACGATTCACGGAAGAGGCGATAAGTTTGTCTTTTACCGTCAGAAGGTATCCGGCAACGGACGAAAAATTCGATGCATTAAAATCCTTTGCACTTCAATGCCAATTGGCACAAGAGATGATGGACGAACAAATAGTGCCGAATTTTGTTCAGCCTTTAACCGAGGTAATTGCACAAAAACGTTTAACATAGAGATTCCTTAAAGGACCTTCGATGGCTATCGAGGCACCGATAAGTAAATTTAAAAAAACAAATTTAAAAATCTTTTTGGGCATTTGTATTGCAATTGCGATTATTTTTGCCTATGACGGATATCTGAGCAAATACAAATGGTCGGGGCGTTATAGCTTCTATAAAGAGCAGGTTCTTGATAATGACGGCAAGCCTACGCCGACAATGAATTTTAACAGAAAATCGC
>JAVVFI010000397.1:0-4985 GCA_032250555.1 Sedimentisphaerales bacterium | reverse complement strand
TCCATATTAAATGAAGCAGCGGCTTCACGAATACCTGATTGATCACCGGAAGCTTGTTGTGCGGATTTGAATATACCCAGTCCATTCCGTGCTTCACAATCACTGGCCAAAAGCCAGTCATGCTCTGACGACATATGGTCGGGCCCGATTGGGCACACAGCATACATCAATGCCTGACTTGGCTTTACCTGCGCCATATGAACAGCTAAGCCATTGTTTTTAACATTTATCGCATAATCCGCTGTCTGCTTACCAAAGTGCTCGACTGCTGCCTCGAATCCCTCAGCTAATACATCTCCGATACCCTTCCGCTGAGCTACTCGTCCAATCAGCCATAGCAGTGCTTCCGGGTCACTAAATCCAAGCGACTTACCCTCCGTTGCATCAGGCGTAATCAAACCTTTTTCCGCACATTCAAAAAGATACGCCGCCAGCCCCCCCATAGTAATAGTATCTATTCCATAATTGTTACATAACTCATTCGCCTTGGCTACAGCCACAGGATCTGTAATATCCAGGTTGGAGCCCAAAAGCCCAAGCGTCTCAAACTCCGGCCCGCCAAGTCTGTCGGTCACCTTGTAAGGAGCCTCTGCTTTCACCTTTCTGCGGCATCCGACAACACAGGCAAAGCATGTCGTAAAACCTGTTCCTATACTTGGCTCAAAAGTAGCTCCATCAAGTTTTTTATAATCCTCATGATAACTGCGAGAGTAGTTATGCGTTGCCAGGTTCCCGGCCTCGGCCTGAAATCCCACCACTCCCGGAGTTCCATACTTACTCAGTGTTGTTGGAAATCCCGAATCGGGCAGTCGTTCCGAAGCAAGCCTGCCTAATTTTTTCAGACCTTCTGGATCCGCAAAGTTGATTTTATTATCCCCTCTAACAACAACCGCACGAAGATTCTTACTTCCAAAAACAGCCCCCATACCAGTTCTGCCCGCAACATCATTCAAGTCGCCTACAAGGCATGCAAATCGAACGAGTTTTTCCCCGGCCGGCCCGCATTGCAGGATGCTGAGCTTGCCGCCGCCCACTTCTTTCGTAAGAGCATCATACACATCAAGAACATTTTGGCCTTCGAGGTGACTCGCCTTCTTTATTTGTACATCCTGCCCATCAACCAGCAAATAAACCGGCGTTTTTGATTTGCCTGTAATTACAACAGCATCATATCCGGCCCGTTTAATCATCGGTCCGATATTACCTCCTGTCTGGCTGTCACCAATAGCACCGGTAACAGGTGACAAAGCTGTCACACAGCAGCGGCTTACTCCACTAACAGGCGCTCCGGTAGTAACACCCGGTGCAATGGTCAATATGTTCTGTTCAGATAAAGCGTCTATATCGGAGGAAGTTTCCTTGAGAAGAAAATACGTTCCCAAAGCCCCCCCGCCCATGTACATACGGTAGAAACCTTCATTGAACTTCTGATTTTCGATTGCACTTGTGGTTAAATTAACTCGAAGGACAGTTCCTGTAAAACCATTAGACATAACATATCTCCACTGCAATTAAGAAAGCCTAAAATTAAATACTGCTTAAAAAGCTTCTTTGTAAAGCCCAAGCAAATCCTGCTCGGTACATGGCCGAGGATTCGATGGGTGACAGGGATCCTCAAAAGCCTTTTTCGCTAACATTTCAAGCTGGTCTTCCTTTATGCCGACTTCACTCAGCGATTTCGGTATTCCAATGCGTTTATTAAGATCTTGTATTGCCTCGATAGCTTTGTCCGCGGCCTCACTATCAGAAATATCCAAAGTATTGATTCCAAAACACTGTGCAACCCTTGCATATTGCCCCGCCGATACCTCTTTATTATATTTCATAACCGGTGCAAGACAAATAGCGTTCGCAAGACCGTGCTGAATACCAAACTCACTTGACAGTGGATGTGACAGAGAATGTGCCGCTCCAAGGTCTTTCTGAAAAGCCACCGCACCCATCGCGGCTGCCACCTGCATCATTCCGCGTGCTTCGATATCCGCTCCATTGGAATACGCCCTCGGCAGATAGAGCCAAACCATGCGAATTGCCTCAAGAGCAATAGCGTCACACATTGGATGAAACACGTTACATACAAGCGCCTCGACAGCGTGTGTCATCGCGTCCATTCCAGTCGATGCGGTCAAATGCGGAGGCAATCCCACCGTCAATTCAGGGTCCAGTATTGCCATCTCAGCCATAAGCTCCGGAGCTCCAAATATCGATTTTCTACCCATCTTTTCTATCGTGATAACACTGCTTCGTCCCACTTCGCTGCCTGTACCTGCCGTAGTCGGAATAGCGCACATAGGTACCAACTGCGGTAGTTTACTAAACGGCATATCCATCAGCGCAACATCAGGAAATGCCACCTTAAGTCGTAAAGCCCTCGCAGCATCGAGCGCACTGCCGCCGCCCAATCCCACCACGCCATCACATTTGCCCTCAATATACGCACCAAGAGCACCCTCGACATCTATGTCTGTCGGGTTTGGATGTACGTCGGTAAATTGTGCAAACCCACCGGGCCATACAATTTTCATCTGCTCTTCAACCATCTTAAACGCCTCGGTTTTAAGCAGCCCTGAATCAGTTACTAACAAAGGCCTTTTTACTTTATACATCCGGGCAAATTCAGCTAATTCGCAGCGCCCGCCTACACCAAAACGTATGTCTGTAGGAAACCTGAATTGTGATATATCAGCCATAAGCGTAATTACTCCTTTTTTCATGATTTTACGGTTTTATTACTTCTTTTGCCAGCTATCAATTCCTATAATTATTTAATGGTAAGCATAGCCCGGATAATATAAATATGATATAAAATCTAATTCAGGCATCCAATCGAAATGTTTTAAGCTCTCATATATTTGGAGAAGTCACTAATGAAAACCGTTAAACATACTGCTATTATCATGTCCATAGTTACATTAGCCTTTCTATTGTCTGCACCTGCCATAGTAATAGGTTCAAACGGTGAAACTACAAATATCATCCCAAAACCGGTCTCGATCGAGAACCGTAGTGGTTTCTTCAGTTTCAAACCATCGATAAGAGTCGTTGCAGAAAAAGATGCCCAGCCCGAAGGCTCGAAACTAATTGACGCACTGGCACCGGCAATGGGCTATAGATTGAAGCTTGTCTCTAAAGCCCGGCCGAATGCAAAAGCCGTCAGGCTGACACTTGATGAGCAGCTATCGCAATTGGGGCCTGAAGGATACATACTCGATATTTCCGCCGAAAATATCCTAATTCGAGCCAAACAGCCGGCGGGACTTTTCTATGGAATTCAGACTCTGCTGCAACTGCTGCCTGCCCCAATCTTCTGTAAAGCTTTGGTAAAAGGCCCTGGCTGG
Organism: Sedimentisphaerales bacterium; assembly: GCA_032250555.1. Lineage (GTDB taxonomy): Bacteria > Planctomycetota > Phycisphaerae > Sedimentisphaerales > Anaerobacaceae > NIOZ-UU13. The sequence continues at coordinate 1,647 of JAVVFI010000397.1, read as the reverse complement.
AAAGTACCTTGCCTTAAGATTACTGATTATCCGAGTTTTCAATGGCGGGGCTTACTCATTGACCCGGCACGTCACTTCATCCCGGTTAATGATGTGAAGAAGTTTCTCCGCGTCATGGCAATGCACAAGTTCAATCGCCTGCAAATACACTTTACCGACAACATTGGCTGGAGAATAGAAATCAGGAAGTATCCGAACCTTACAAAACTCGCTTCGAATCGAGACCGAAGCGGAGGAAAAGGCGGCTTCTACACGCAGGAGGAAATTCGCGAACTCGTTCGATATGCAGAGGAACGCCATATTACGATAGTGCCGGAAATAGAGATGCCATACCACGCCGGCGCAGCGATCAATGCCTATCCGTATATAGGCATCAATCCCTCTCGCGTAGATGGCATGTCGCTCGATGAGCGATGGGCGGTGCTGGGCGGCCTCGCGGCTCCACGTCCCGAGACTGTAGAGTTTATGCAGAACGTGCTCGCAGAAGTTATTGAGCTGTTTCCCAGCCGGTTCATTCATATCGGGGGCGACGAGGCAAATTTGAAACTGTGGGAAAACGATCCTGAGATGCAGAAACAGATGAAACAGCTCGGCTGCAGTGACGCCCACGAGCTGCACAGTTGGTTTATCAAACAGATGGATACCTTTCTGGCCGAGAATGATAGGCGACTGCTCGGCTGGGATGAAATCCTTCAGGGCGGCCTCGCCCCCGGAGCTACGGTCATGAGTTGGCGAGGTATTCAGGGCGGAATCACAACCGCTAAAGCGGGCCACGATGTTGTTATGGCGCCGACCTCACATACTTATTTCGACTATCGTCAGGCACCGGAAGAGTTGGGATTATCGCGAAACGTAATTAACCTGGAAAAGGTCTATTCATTTGAACCTGTGCCCGATGAGCTCAGCAATGTGCAGGCCAGGCATATCTTAGGCGGCCAGGCACAACTATGGGGCGAATTGATAGCCGATCAAAATCGTCGCGAGTTCATGACTTATCCAAGGGCTTGTGCTTTGATTGAAACCGTCTGGTCACCAAAACAATCGAAGAGCTATAAAAATTTCTTTTTCCGTCTCATGCACCATCTCGAACGCCTCGATGCCATGGGCGTTAACTACAGACAACTGGACTAAAACGGTTTCAAAACTGCTTTCATCGCAAGAACATATCAATTTCTCGATATACCATCCTCCTTTTCTAATTTATTCCAGATAGTCCTTACATATTCGGACATATGACCCGACCGCCCGCGCGTATCGAAAAGGATGTCGATGGCTATGAAACCAGGTACGTATATGACGGCGGTAACGTTATAACTGAATACGACGGCAATAACAACCTCACACGCAAATACAGCCACGGCCCGCGCATTGACACAGCATGGAAAGAAACGAAGTCGAATGGATCTATTTAAAATAAAATCATTCTGAAGCGAAGCTGAAGAATCTCAATCTAAATAATCAATAATCCTTAATCAATAATCAATTAAAAACGCTATCACTACGATGGTTCGGGCTCTGTTGTGGCCTTAAGTGATTCCTACGGCGATAGCTGCCAGAGCTACGAGTACAGCGCCTTTGGCCAGGTGGCGGCCTCAGATCCCAACTTCACCGCCAATCCCTACATGTACACCGGCCGAAGATTCGATT
>JAVVFI010000396.1:0-4986 GCA_032250555.1 Sedimentisphaerales bacterium | reverse complement strand
GAAAGGTAAATTCCACACGCGATACGCAATACACAATACGCAATACCAACAGGCCGCAACCGGCCTAAAAAATCTTCCTATAAACATGGCAGTAGGGCAGTTTTTTGGTTTTATCATAATAATCCTGATGATATTCTTCTGCCGGCCAGAATGTACCAGCCTTAGTAACCTTGGTTTTAACGCTGTGCCGTTTCTGCTTAAGCGTCTGAATAAGCTGACCAGCTATTTGCTTCTGCTCCTCGTCCAGATAGAAAATTTCGGTGCGATATTGCGTGCCGATGTCCGGCCCCTGGCGATTAAGCTGAGTATAATCATGGGTCTCGAAGAACAGCTTCGCAAGCTGCTCATAACTGATTACATTAGGATCGTACGTAACCTCGACCGCCTCCGCGTGACCGGTTTTGTCAGTACAGACCTGTTTGTATGTGGGATTATCCACATGCCCGCCCGTATATCCTACGGTAGTGGAGATAACACCGGGTGCTTTATTGAAATAATACTCCGTCCCCCAGAAGCAGCCGGACGCAAATATAGCTTTTGCGGTCCCAGTCCCGGCCTGTTCCTGCTCCTCAGCCGCCGCGGGTATGAAATTCATCGAGAGCGAATTCACACAATGCCGCGTATTTTTGGGCGTCATCTGCTCGCCGAAAAACACGTGCCCGAGGTGACCGCCGCAATTATTGCAGAGCATTTCCGTACGGACACCGTCGGCGTCGCGCTGCTTTTTGACGGCTCCCGGAATTTCATCGTCGAAGCTGGGCCAGCCGCAGCCGGACTTGAACTTCGAAGACGATTCATAAAGCTTTGCATCGCATCGGGCGCAGGTATAAGTCCCTTTTTCGTAATGGTCGTTATATTTACCGGTGAAAGGCCGTTCGGTACCCTTGCGAATTATAATCTGCTGCTGAGCACGAGTCAGTTTGTTATACATTGTCCGCTCCTTGTAAAATCCAATCTCATCGAGGAAAATCTCCACTGTCCTTTGCTGCATGTTGGGGAAGGTGACAATTCTGAAAACTTCCCGATCGTTGGCGGCTGTTCCGAGCGGCACCGAGCGAAACACACGAAGCGGCAGCCGGAGTTCCTGCCAGCGGTTTTTCAGCTCGATTTGTGCCTGATAAAGCTGACGTCCGTTTTGTTCGCTCTCTATCCACATTCCCAGCGCCACCTGGCCGGGAGTACCTTTCGCCCGCAGGTAGATACCCTCATGCCCGGCGGTACTGACATTGCTGTTAGTATCCAGTACGGGTTTAGTACCGACAAGTGTGACGCTATTATTCCGTGGGACAAGCTCCTTTATTTTCAGGCAGCTCCTGCCGCTTTCCTGCACGAAATTGTTGGCGCCGATTGGGCTGGATTCTTCCGTTTGGCCGGTTATCGAGGACCAGATGAGGCTGTTTGTATGCCGTCTTGCTCTGCTGAAATCATCAATTTTAAGATTGTTCGAGGATCTGGCTGTCTGAGCATTGGCGGTCAATAACCAGCTTCCTAATCCGCCGGATGCGATGAAGCACAAAAGAATCAAATATAACAGCCACTTTCTGCGGGTAATTTGCTTTTGCGTTTTCATTGGTATAGTCCTCAAATATTCATTCTTTCATTATTTATACTCAAAATCAAGCCTGCTGTTCGCAAACAGCAAAAATTGCAAGGCGGAAGGTAGAAGGTTGTGGTTGCAAAAAAAGGGCAGATTCGTTATGTTTGCTGCTGTTGTTGGGGGATAATATTGCCGATGATAAGGATTATAGCGAATGGTTAAGACGGAAAATCTCAATATTAAAACGAAAGGTAATTGTGATGTCGTTAATATTACCGAGGAAGTCAGCGAGATTGTAAGCCAATCAGGTCTTAGAGAGGGTACTGTTACGGTTTTCAATGTTGGCTCGACGGCGGGGATAACGACGACTGAATATGAGCCCGGATTAGTTAATTACGATATCGAGGCGTGCTTCGAGAAGATAGCACCTGAACGCGCCCGGTATGAGCACGAAGAGACATGGCATGATGATAACGGGCATGCGCATGTTCGGGCAACGCTTTTGGGGCCTTCTATGAGTGTACCTGTCGTTGACGGCAGGATGACGTTAGGTACGTGGCAGCAGATTATTTTGGTGGATTTTGATACGAGGCCCCGGACGAGAACCGTCGTATGTCAGATTGTCGGGGAATAAAGTAATGAGCAAAGAATTGTGTTCGAAAAAAGGGGTATTGTTATGAAGGTCACTATATTCAACGGATCGCCCCGGGGTAAGAAGGGGAATACCCACTTAATGGTCAAAGAGTTTTCGAAGGGTGCCGTGCTGGGGAGAGCTGAGGTTGAGAACGTATTTCTTATGAAGAAGAAGATACGTCCCTGCCGGGGCTGTTTTACGTGCTGGATAAAGACGCCGGGCAAATGCGTTATTAAAGATGATATGGCGGAATTGATTCAGAAGTTCGGTGAATCGGATATTGTCGTTTTTGCAACGCCTGTTTACGTTGATAATGTCACGGGAATTATGAAAAATTTTATGGACAGGCTTATTGCGGGGATTGATCCGCATTTCGAGAAAGATGGAGGCGGAGAATCCGTGCATATAAGCAGGTCTGAAAAGCAACCTAAATTAGTTGTGATATCGAACTGCGGCTTTCCGGAGCAGAGTCATTTCCAGGTACTCGAACTTTTGTTCAAAAGGGTAGCGAGAAATATGCGTTCGGAGGTTATTGGTGAAATATACAGAAGCGGAGGCGGTATTTTGCGAGAGGCGCCTTTGATTTTGAAACCTGCAATCAGTAAATACAAAAAGCTGCTTCAAACGGCGGGTATGGAAATCGTAGAAAAGCGGCGGCTTTCGGAAGAAACCAGGATGAAACTGGAAAGGCCTTTCGTCCCTGATGAACAATATATTGCAGCGTCGAATGAACGCTTTGATGTATTATTAGCCAAGATTTAAGTGGTGTGGTGCTGTAAGATTATACTTGACGGGATAGATTGCGCAACTTAGTATTCATTGATTTCGTAGCTATAAAACAAAGTTTTTTAAAGGTATCCGGCGAGATGAAGATTGTAATTCGAAAAATAGTATTTGTGATAACAGCACTGCTTATCGGCTGTTTTATAAGCGGCTGTGGTGAGGGGGCAAAAGTCCGTGATCCTGCGCAGGATTTGGGTACGACGATAGGATCACTGGTGAAGATGTCCTGGCCGGAGTCGGTAAAACTCAAAGGATACGGTTTGGTGGTAGGTTTGATGGGTACGGGTTCGGGGGAGTGTCCTCCAAAAATCAGGACGTATCTTGGGCAACATATACAGACGCTATTTCCCGACCGCAATATAAATGTTGATAAGATGATTAACAGTTCGGATACTGCTGTGGTACTGGTCGAGGGTATAATGCCGGCAGTGGCTTCGAAGAATGAGAATTTCGATGTTAGAGTATCAGCCTTAGATGGTACGCAAACAACATCTCTTGAAGGGGGATGGCTGTTGGGTACGGAACTGAAGTCTGGCGATACTTTCGGAATCACCACGAAAATCGTAGCCGAAGCCAAAGGGGCGTTTTATATTGATAAAATCGGTGCCTCGACAATCAAACATAGGATCGGACATGTATTAGCCGGGGGAAGGATTCTTGATGAGTACAAAATAAATCTGGCACTTCCCAAACCCGATTTCAGGATGACGAACAATATTCGAAACCGCCTGATTGAGCTTTTCGGTGACGGAACCGCAAAAGTGGTCTTGCCGGGCCTGCTTGAGGTGAGGGTGCCGGCTAAATATATAGAGCGAAAACAAAGATTCATTTCGATAATGAAGGCAACATATCTTACGCAGAGCCCGGAAATTATCAACGAGAGAATAAATGTCCATATCAGAAAACTTGCCGCTTTGCAGGACGCGGATGCGAGTGAAATAGCTATCGAGGCCATAGGCAATCAAAGTCTCATAGGGCTGAATACTTTACTTTCAGCACCGAATGAAGAGGTACGTCTGCGGGCTGCCAGATGTATGCTTAATCTGGGCAGTGACGCCGGCCTGATGACTCTGAGGCAGATAGCTATGGAAGTAAAATCAGCTTATCGAATTGAGGCTCTTAAGTCAATAACCGTCGGAGCCAGGCGTAACGATGCGGCTCGGATATCCCAGAGGCTGCTGCGTGACGTTGATTTTCACGTAAGGCTGGCTGCCTACGAGCAATTGCGGACGTTAGGCGATATCGCTGTGACGCAAGAGCTTGTAGGAAGTAATTTTTATTTGGAACAAATACCGCAAACCGAACAGAAAGTAATTTTTGCTTCTCGCAGCGGTCAGCCTCGAATCGCTTTATTCGGTGTCCCGATACAATGCAGCAGCGGGATTTTTGTGCGTACAGATGACGGTAGTATAACAATTAACGCCCCGTCCGGTCAGAGCTATGTCTCGATAATCCGCAAACATCCTCACCGCCAGGGCGTGGTGGCTCAATTGAGAAGCTCATTTATACTCAGTGACATTATCCGAGCTCTCTGCGAAAAGCCCAAGGTAGAAGGTGTGCCGGGTCGCGGGGGCTTAGGTGTTCCATACGCGGATGTTATAGCACTTTTAAAGCTTATGTGTGACAAGGGTGCGGTAAAAGCGGAATTTTGGGCAGGAACCTTACCGAAAATCGGCTAATTATCAAGAGAAGACAGCACTTCGGCCGATAACAATATTGCATATTTCGCTAAAAGCTGTATGTTTATATTTTATTAATAGTTACCGGACGTTAACAACAGGATAACAGATGAGACTTGAAAGAATTATTCTTAACGGATTTAAGAGTTTTGCGGACAAAACGGATTTTGTTTTCGATTGTCCGATAACTGCTATTGTAGGTCCCAACGGATGCGGTAAAAGCAACGTAGTCGATGCAGTAAAATGGGTCCTTGGAGAGCAAAGTGTCAAGAGCCTGCGAAGCGGACACATGGCGGATGTGATATTCGGCGGCAGCAGCAGCAGAAAACCTCTGGGTGCGGCGGAAGTGAGCC
>JAVVFI010000395.1:0-5000 GCA_032250555.1 Sedimentisphaerales bacterium | reverse complement strand
CCACAGCGTACCCCTAGGAAGATCAGCATGCCTTTTTCAATAGAGGCTTTGGTTTTGCCGTCAATGCGAACGGATGCAGATGAAACGCGCTGGATTAATGCGATCATTGATCCTTTTTCTTTCAAGCCCTCGAACAACATATTCATACCGCGAAGGTGCATGGCCCCCGGATTCGATTCATACTGCTTGGCGGCTTGTACAAATTTTTCGGCTATTTCTGTTTCCGCAGTCCCAAGGATGACGCGCGCATGACGCTCCCGTTCGGCCTGGGCTTCTTTGGACATGGCATCTTCGAGATCTTTGGGCAAAATGATGTCACGGATTTCGACCGACTGGACTGTTATGCCCCATGGATTCGTTTTTTCATCGAGGATTTCCTGAAGTCTCCTGCCGAGCTTTTCGCGGTGGGTGAGCAGCTCTGAGAGCTGGTGGGTTCCGATGATGTCACGCAGGGCTGTCTGGGCGGAAAGTATGATGGCGAGGTAGAAGTTCTCGACCTCAAGGATGGCTTTTTTGGCATCCCAGACCATCCAGAAGCAAATTGCATCGACGTTAACGGGGACCGTGTCTTTGGTGAGGGTGGACTCTGAACTAAAGTCGGTCGAGCGTATTCGCATATCGACTGATCGAACAACGGTATCGATAATCGGAATGATAAAGAATGGACCCGGTCCTTTAAGGGACCGGAACCTACCAAGCCTCAGGACTACAGCACGTTCCCACTGATTGGCAATCTTGATGCCGAAGAAGCAGATATTCGCAACGAGAGCGGTGACAATTATAATGTAGATATTCCATTGCTGCCAGGTTCCTTCGATAAGCCTGTTAAGACCGGCGCCGGCCAGCACTACAATTGCAGTTACCAGAGCGGCGACCCAGTTTAGGGATGCTGCCTCGGCTTCCAATTGAGCCGTTGCTTTGTACTCACGGGTGAGGCCTGATTGGGCGACTTTTTTTTCTCTTTTTTCAGCCATTTTCGAGTCTCCTTTGCATATGGGTAACAATTTCTTTTACCGTAAAGCCATATTGGTTGCCACGGGCGACAAGTTCGTCACAAATTTGCCGCAGCATGCGCTTTTTTTCCGCCTGGCCAATCTCTACCTGCTGGTGACTGACAAAGGTACCGGTGCCTTGTTGTGTATCCAGTATTCCCAGGATTTCCAGTTCCGAATATGCCTTGCGAACGGTGTTTGGATTTACCTGCAAGTGTACAGCTAATTCTCTTACTGTCGGCAACTGCTCACCTGGCATGAGCCGGTCTGAAGCAATACCATAACGAATCTGATCAACGATCTGGCGATGGAAAGGCACGCCACTTTTTAAATCCAGTTTGAACTCAATCATCTATATTACCCATTCAATAACATGATGTACTATTATTCTATTTCTATAGTGTATTAGTATTATAGCACATTAGGACAAAGTGTCAAATATAAAATTTGATAATTTAAAGAGATTTTTTTCCAGACTATGAATACGACAAGAAACAACCACTCACCATCGAAAAACTGGCTTTTTCAGCACAAAAAAGGAGGATTTTGGATTAACAAAGCTGGTAGTGATTACAGCATGACGTAGATAGGTAACTTGTCCATCTCTTTAAAACACCCTCAATCTCTGTAATTCAACCGATGGAGAACTACCGGACTCTAAGCGAGCTGACCCTATTTCTTCCCACTGGCTAATTTCTTGCGGAAGGCCTCGGATTCCCAGTTGTTGATAAAATCCTCCTGGCGCTTATTCAAAGTGAGAATTCCGCCCATTCGATAGGCATTGGTGCGAATGAAGATCGAGTAGAGGACAATATCCCTTACGGTCGGAGCAATCTTTTCGGTTCCCGAAACAAAAAGACCTACGCCCTTAACAAGAAACGCCACATAAGGTTTTTTGCCCTTTTTTATCTGCTGTTTAAGCCGGCCTGCAATACTTTTTGATTTTCTTTCTAGCGATTCTTTTGAAAATGACTTATTGCTTTTCGACAGCTCAACCCACATCGCCGGGCCATTGGCATAAACCAGCTCATCAGGTGTTAAAGAACCAGAGAGCATTTTCTTTGCATTTTTTTGATTTAAGAAATCGGCGATAGCATCGTTGTAATAATACCATATCTTCGTGCGCTTACGGGCTGCCTGGAAATATGCACGTTCAAAGCAGAGCTTGAGGTCGCTGATTTTTTCCTGCTGAACGGCTTTTGCAGTCCCTTGCCCTGGCTGTTTTAGTTTGCTATTGCAACGTTTCATTACGCTGCGTACAAGCCGCAAAGCTCCGGTGGCGGTTTTTGATGTAATGAATAGCCCGTGCTTTTCCAGAAAAAGAATTGAAGGCTTTTTGCCGAATTTGTCCTGATAGCTATCGACCAGCCGGTCTATTTTTTTTGCAAGCAGAAAGCCGGGGTCTGTGTACGGGACCCAAAGCGGCGGAAGAGTTTCATTCTTAAAAAGCTTTTCGAGTTTGGCCTTTCCATTTTTCGCGTTTACATAAGCCCCAGCGGCACTTGGGTGCAGATGAATTACACAGGTATTCAGGCAAGCGTGCAAGTGAGCTTCTACCGAGGGGCGGGCAATTGTTTTAACGTTATCATCGCATGCATCAAGCAGCATGTTTACGACCTTAGGCTCGCGTACAGACGCATCGAGTTTGGGCAGTGATTTATCCTTTAGTATAGCAAGGACCGGCTCGAGGCGCATTCTCCGCCAGCCTTGTCTTTGATTCATATCTTTAAGGGCCGTACCGCTGGCCTTGATATACATAAATTTTCCATCTGCTGTCTTTACAGACGTATTACCACCTCCGCCCTGAACGAGTTTTGGATCTCCTCCTGTTTCATTGGATATTCGAATCAGCTCTGCAAGCGCTTTGTTCATTTAAATATTTCCTTCCGTGTGTTTTACTATATTGTTATTTCTTCGAGTCTCCTGCCGATTGAATTTTCCAGCTCCGTCTAAAGGTTTATCTTGGTGTGGCATCCGGCAAACCCCCATCAACAGGAATTGTGGCGCCGGTTGTTGGTGTTTGACGAGTAGCAAAAAACAGTACAGCGTTAGAGACGTGCCGACCGGTAACTTTTGCTTTCAACAGATTCCTGCTCTGGTAATACTCCTGCAAACCATCTTCATCAAGCCCTCGAGCTTTCATTCGGTCTGGACCAATTTCTTCCCACAAGCCAGACTTGTATTTACCTTCGGAAAATACTGCATCCGGCGCGACCATATTTACTCGAACACCGTATTGAGCCAGTTCAAGACTGGCAATACGTCCTAATTGGTGGGACGCTGCTTTTGTGGCGCTATAAGCCCCGAAGCCGGCGCCCGGGCTGGGAACGTTTTTCGTCGAAACTATAATAACATCCCCCCCTGTGTCCTGAAGGATAAAATGATGGGTGATTTCACGAAGCGTAAGGAAAGTACCTTCGACATTTACTTTTTCAAGCCTGCGAAAGTCATTGAGATCAATGTCCTTCAGAAATTTTGCAAGCGGTATGCCGGCATTTACAACCACAATATCGATACCGCCCCAGATTAGAGAAACATTTTCAATGCCGCAGACAACAGAGTCTTCATCAGTGACATCGATTGGAATTCCTATTACGCGGTCGCCTGCCATTTGTTTCAGGTCGGCCGTAAAATTATCAAGTTTTTTTCCAGGCAGGTCGGTAGCTACGAGATGGCAGCCCTTTTCCAGAAGTCCACAACAAATCCCATAACCAATTGCCCCAGCGGCACCGGTAACCAATGCTACTTTATTTTTGAGAGGTAAAGCTGACTCATCGACATTCGGATCAACAAAAACTATTCCAAGATTTCGAAGACACACAATTTGAGGTCTTGAAGTGTACTTTGCCGAATAACCTTCGATAGCACTGCTTAATTGTTTCCGGAGTTCTTCGACCGGGCGGTTAATATCAAGGGCCTCCAGAAAAAGAGGGCGGCCCTGATCCTTATTCAAAGGAGGTGGATACTCCTGAACTTCAGCATTTTTCGCTGAAGCAGCAAAGTCAATAGCTTCTTTGCTCATCAACGACTTCAAGATAACGGGATTATAAGGTATATCCTGGTTACCTGTCAGCTCTGCAAGAAGCCCGCGGATAATTGGTGCGATTTTTGCTAATTTCTTTGACTTGTTATCAGTCATCATTATTTCCGGCTTTTGTTTAGTAGTTCATATAATATATAATTTACATCAGGTTTATTTAACTGCATCATTTACCGCATTTATCATAAAGCGGGCGTTTTCAAAAGGCGATTTGCCATCGAAGACCGCACTTCCTGTGACTATAATATCGGCACCCATTCGAGCGACGTCTGCTATGTTGTCGCGAGTTATTCCACCATCAACACCTAGAAGAATATCCTTTTTCGCTTCGCTTATCATTTGTCTTAATCGGCTGAGTCGTCCTTGAGTAGAAGGGATGAATTTCTGCCCGCTCCAGCCCGGATTGACTGCAAGCAGGAAAAGCATTTCAAGCTCATCAATAAGGGGCGTGATAACTTCAAGTGGTGTGCCGGGATTTAGAGCTATGCCACGGAGGATGCCTCTATTGGGATCGTTTGTATTGGTGAATTCCTTTAACTTCTGCAGAATGCGATGTACGTGGCGCCCGGATTCAACGTGGACTGTAATCATATCGGCACCGACGGCGACATAGCTTTCAAGCTTATCGAGAGGTTCTTCTATCATCAGGTGTATGTCTTTTAGCAGTGGAGTTTTGAGGGCCTTTATAAAGCCGGGTCCGACCGTCATCATCGGACAAAAACAACCATCCATAACGTCAACGTGCATAAGTTTGACCCCTGCCGTGTCCATGATTTTTAACTCTGAGCCGAGTGACATCAAATCGGCAGTGAGCACCCCTACGCTTATCAGCGGGGATGCTTCACGAATCTGCTCTAAGATAGGTTTAACTGACATTTTCAACCTTAGCTTCTCTGCTCTTCGTTTTTGAGTGTTTCGTACATCTCAAGCGCATCGGCAGGCTTCAGATTTTCATGGACAACCTTATG
>JAVVFI010000394.1:0-5048 GCA_032250555.1 Sedimentisphaerales bacterium | reverse complement strand
GCCTGGTGATGGTTCGAGTAAACAGATGCCTCATTCGTATTAAGGATTTTCGCCAGAAAACTGTTTGGATCAATCTCTACCTGATGATATTCACGGTGCTTTACCTTTGTACCTACCTTAGAAGGGATGTCCTGAATCAACGAGCCGCCTGAAACGACATTTGTGAACTGCATCCCAAGACAAATTCCCAGCATTGGTTTACCGCTGCTTAACCATAAAGATATCAATTTTCTTTCAAAATTGTAACGTTGCGCGGGCAGTACTTTGACAGTTTCATGGGGCTGTTCGTTATAGGCGGAAGGGGGTATATCATCGCCTCCTATCAGCACCAGGCCATCCAGATGCCGCACATATTCCTGCATAATTTCTTCATCTGAGATTGTCGGCAGAACCAGCGGGATACCGCCGTTCTCAGCCACTGCCTTTATATAAGCAAAATTTACAGAAGTCGAAAAGGAATTGTTCTGCTCATCTATCTTATAAACACTGGTAATACCTATGAGCGGTTTTGATGGTTCTGATGTATCCCGGCAAGAGACACTGACTATTAGAACTGTCAAACACAGTATGCCAACAATCCTCTTCATTGTCTGTTCCTTATTCAGAGAAAACTATCGTCAGAGAAATAATATTCAGCCGTTGTCCAAATTCTTTCATCAGATGTTCTAATTTACCCGCCTGACATGAAATCCGCAATGCTTTTTAGAGCTTATATTTCATACCTGCCAAGGTGTAGTTAAAATCAAATAGAGGATGTCTCCGGCTGGCCTGCGCCGTATTCTTTGCATCCCAGCCGAAGAGAGATACGGCTAAGCATAACGTAGAGTGAGGGAGCTACTACAAGGGTCAGAATCGTGGCAAATCCCAGACCGAAGATAACGACAACAGCCATGTTACGCCACAACTGGCTGGTTTCGCTCTTGGTAGCCCATGTAAATGTATGGAAGTCATAGGAGATTCCAATAGCCATGGGAATGAGACCAATGATCGTTGTTGATGCGGTTAAGAGCACTGGCCGCAGGCGCGTAACTCCCGCCTCTGTCGCAGCAGTGATGAGGTCCATCCCACGTCGCTGCAACTGACGTGTATAGGCAAGCAGTACAATTGCATTATTCACAACGACACCTGCCAGAGAGATAACTCCGATGCCTGTCATAATAATGCCGAAGGGCAAACCGCAGATTAACAATCCTGTCAGTGCGCCAATGAGTGATAGGATTACGGTTGTCATTATGATCAGCGGCACCATAAGTGAGTTAAACTGGATGACCAGAACCAGAACAACCAGCAGCAAAGCAATGCCAAATGCCTTTCCCAGAAAAGCACGTGATTCATCCTCGGTTTCTTTTTCACCGGCGTAGGTAATTTCATAGCCAGGCGGCAGTTCGATTTCAGAGAGCTTTTTCTGGACATCAATTAATACTTCAGAGCTTAACCGACCTTCCGCATCGGCTGTGAGATTAACAACACGTTTCTGATCAACGCGGTTTATTGTTCCGAATCCTCCCTGGTACTGAAATTCACCAAGTGAGCTGAGCGGTACGGCATTTCCGGCCACATTGGGAATATGCAGGCCATACATGTCGTCGATATTCAGACGGCGTTCAAGGGGAAGACGCACGGTGATATCGTACTCATCGTTGAACCGACGGTAGGTTCCCACCTTGGTACCGAAGACAGCCATCTTCAGGAAGTTGCCCACCGTGGCGGTATTGACACCGAGCAGCATAGCAACGCGGCGGTTAACAGTAAAGGCCAGTTCAGGACGTGTGGCCTCCAAGTCACTACGCAGGTTGACTATATTGGGTACATTTGCAATTGTACGGTAGAGCTGGCTATTAAGACGTTCGAGCGTCTTAAAATCTTCTCCCAACAGGCGTACGGCGACGGGGGCACCCGTTGGAGGACCTCCTTCTTCACCTTCAATCTTAATCTCAGCACCTGAAATGTCGTCGATATCTTTTCTAATCTCTGCGATGATTTCATTCGAAGGACGCACACGCTCGGCAAAGTCATAGAAAACCAACGTAACGTTGGCCAGGTGAGGACCACCAGTTGTGGCTGTAAGATCCATACCACCACCGGAGGCGCCTACGTTTGTAATTACGTACTCGAGATATTCCTTATAGGGTCTGATACGCTCTTCGATTATTCTCACGATTCGATCAGTCTCGTTTATATTTGTGCCCTGTGGGGCACGCACATCGATTATTGCACGCTCCGGATCACTTTCGGGGAAAAACTCGGTGCCTTTACCAATCTTACCATAAAGAGTCACCAGGCCAATTAAAAGACACAATGCCAGGAATAACGTCACTCCCGGATTCCTTAAACCGGTCCCCTGAATCCGCCGGTAACCATTAATAAACCAATTCTCATTTTTTTGACGAGGTGCCACGCGACCGGCCCAAACAGAGCAGATAGTCGGGTTGAAAACGAGTCCGACAAATAGCGAGGAAAGTAATCCCAGCGACAGTGTGATTGGCAGGTACTTCATAAAATCACCCATAATGCCCGGCCAGAACATCAGGGGCAGAAAAGCACAGACAGTCGTGAATGTGGAAGTAATTACCGGCCAGGCCACCTCGCGCGCTCCAAGTATGGCAGCTTCAGTCCGGTCATATCCGAACTGTAAATGTCGGAAGATGTTTTCGACGATAACAATCGCATTATCCACGAGCATACCAAGGACCAACATCATACTAAAGAGCACAACCATATTTAATGTGTAGCCAAGCATCTGTATCAGAAAGAACGTAATGAGCATACTTAGCGGTATAATCAAGGCCACGATGGTACTCGGCCGCCAGCCTAAGAACAGCAAAAGCACCGCAGTTACCAATACCAGAGCGGACAGGATATTATTTTCCAGGTCAGCCACCATATTTCGAATCATATCTGACATATCGAAGGTAACATCGAACTTGACTGCACCGGGAATCTGTTTTTGTGCTTCTTCTACAACTGCACGGACCATATCAGAAACGTGGATAACATTGGCTCCGATGCGTTTCTGGATGGTCAGCGTGACATTATCGGCTTCATTAAGACGTGAAAAGCTCGTACGGTCTTTGAATGCATCAGTGATGGTTGCTACATCCGAGAGATAGATGGGTTTTCCGTTACGCACTGTCAGCAGCAGATGGTCCACCTCTTCAGCAGTAACAAGCTCGGCAGGAATTCGGACATTAAACTTGGTGCCCTCTGTATCGAGACCTCCTGCGGAGATATTGACGTTTTCCGAAGGGATTAGAGCCAGAATTTCCGGAATCATCAGGTTATATGTCGCCAACCGATCAGGATCGAATTCCAGCCTGATTTCGGGTTCCAGTGCACCGATCACTTCCACCTTCAGAACACCGGGAACCATCTCGCAGGCATCCTGCAGGTCGTCCGCGATTTCCTTAAACTGATAAGGAGACACATCTCCGGAGATACTGATGGTCATGATAGGAAACTCAGCGAAATTTATTTCCTGAATCAGAGGCTCTTCGGCATCCAGCGGAAGTTCGGCTTTGGCTATTTCCACCCGGTCGCGTACACGCTGCAGGGCTACTTCTGTTTTTACGTCCGGATTAAATTCAACACTAATCAATGAAAGGCCTTCGGCGCTGCTTGAGGTGATTTCTTTAGCACCTCGAATTCCGTTAAGCTCCTTTTCAATTTTCATGGTCACGGACGTCTCCATGTCTTCGGGAGAGACACCTTCATAAGTCGTAGTGACCATAATAAATGGAATGGGAATGTCCGGAAACGCTTCGCGCGGCAATAAGAGATAGCTGTAACCTCCAAGCAGGATAATAATCAAGCCCAGGACAGCTATTGTCGTACGGTTTTTTATTGCTGTGTCGGTAATTATCATAGCTGCTACTTTTGCTCTGTTACAACGTTGACCTTCTGTCCCGGTGCGACAAAACGATGCCCGGCAACTATCAGTCTGTCACCAGGTTCCAGGCCACTTTTAATGTGGACATTATCACCCTTAATGAATCCAAGATCGACTTGACGGCGTTGCGCCTCTTCGGAATTGACAACATAGACGGCCTTGCTGTCCTCCATAGGAATTACCGCCAGAAGGGGTATCATGACAGCATTTTCGATAATTCTTCTTGTTAGACGAACGATTACAATCTGGCCGCTGCGCAGAAACCTTTTTTTATTATCCAAAGATATCTCTATCCTTGTGGAGCGGGTTTGTATATCCGCCAGTTCGCTAATAAACGAGATTTTACCGACGAGCGTGATGTCATCACCCCTGACATTCACAACAACCCGGGCCTCTTGCCCGATTGAAAAGAATGAAATGTCACGTTCGGGTACATCCACAACAACTTTTACCGTGTCGTTATCCACAACCTGTGCCACGGGTGCACCAACCTGAACATATTCGCCTTCCTCAACAATAATATCGTTCAATCGGCCGGCTATCGGTGAATAGATACGAGTGCGTTCCAGTCGGGCACTAACTTCATCGAGGTTTGATTTGCTGATAGCCAGCTTTGTACGTGCATCATCGAGGTCACGCTGGGACGTGGCATTATCTTTGACGAGATTATCCATGCGTTCGAACTCGATCTGGTCGCGTTTGACCTGTTCCTTAGCTACTTCGAAAAAAGGCCGTATCAGGTCTGCATTGATCTGGATGAGCAGGTCACCGGATTTCACAGCGTCACCTTCTTCACATGGTATTTTTTCTATGCGGCCTTCGACCTCAGCAGAGACTGTCACGATTCGATTTGGCTCGATAGCTGCCGGTAAATCGAAACTGTCGGCAAGCTGCGGCTGGGCAATCACAGGCATAACAGTTACGTTTACCGGCGCCACTTCAGTAAGAGGGGCTGTGCGTTTTCGCGGTGGTATTTTTGTTACCGCAGTCAGTACGGTAATTGCGACCAGAATGATGGCAGCCTTTATCATATTTCGGCGGAGCCATCCTCGACTCATTTTATATTTCCCGGTTTCCGGTTTTCGAATACTCATCGGCTTTACCTGCTTTTTCAAGAAAAAGAAAGCTCATAATATGAGCAATTGATAAAAGTATTTATTAT
>JAVVFI010000393.1:0-5054 GCA_032250555.1 Sedimentisphaerales bacterium | reverse complement strand
GTGACAAACATGCGCTAGTATTAACACAACGGCCTAAGAGTTTGACTGCTGCTTAGCACCGGATGGATTGATGTTGTTTGTCGAGTCTGACAGATCAGATGGTTTCGGTGGCGGTGATCTGTGGATGACTAAACGCAAGAGTACCCAAGAACCATGGGATCAAGTGATCAACCTCGGACCTATCGTCAACACCAGCCTGGACGATAGCATGGGAGGAATCTCTCCAGATATGAGAAAGCTGTACTTTCATTCAAATCGATCCGGTGGCTTTGGGAGTTATGATTTGTGGGAAGCTCAGATAATTCCAGTGGTTGATCTCAATGACGATGGCATTGTAGACTCCGCCGACATCTGTATCATTGTTGACAATTGGGGTACAGATGAACCCCTCTGTGATATTGGCTCGGCACCTTGGGGCGATGGCATTGTCGATGTCCAGGATCTGATTGTCCTTGTCGAGCATTTGTTTGAGGAGGTTCCACCAG
Source organism: Sedimentisphaerales bacterium (assembly GCA_032250555.1). Taxonomy (GTDB): domain Bacteria; phylum Planctomycetota; class Phycisphaerae; order Sedimentisphaerales; family Anaerobacaceae; genus NIOZ-UU13. The sequence continues at coordinate 4,569 of JAVVFI010000393.1, read as the reverse complement.
TTGAATAAATGATATCTTAAAAGCGGAGGACAACTTTCGAAAAAAACGACCAATATAACCTAAGAGCTGGCAGCTTGAGAAAGTAGCCGGCTCATTTTACTTAAAATAAAGAGTCATGCATTTTATCAATTTCGTCTCACCATATCCTTAATCCGATATCACACCATACATTCCAAAAAAATCTTCACTTTTTGTCTAATATTTGAGATTCAACACTTTCATCAATCGGCAAAATTGGGATTCGTGGTAACATTTTGGTAACAAGATGCCCCCTTGTCTTGACTGTGTTTTTTAGCTCCTGGAAGAAGTAATTTTACTTTGTTATGTCACTCGTTCGCAGCTTCTGTTTGTGGCAGTTTTGCCCGCCACTGGTTGGCTTTTTCTGGTTTGTTCCAAGCTTTATAGAGATCGAGTAGAGTAGTATTTGAGTCATCTCTCAATTCTCGATATAATAGTTTATGTTGATTTAAACGTCTGAATTAGAGAAGAATAATGACTGATGTCACACGTATTTTGAATGCGATAGAGGGGGGTGATACAAAAGCTGCAAACGAGTTGCTCCCCTTAGTTTATGAAGAACTGCGTATTCTAGCGGCACAGAAACTCTCTCAGGAGAAGCCAGGTCAGACTCTTCAAGCTACTGCACTTGTTCACGAAGCCTATATACGGCTTGTCGAAGCAAAGAATAAGAACTGGCACAGTAGAGGATATTTCTTCAAGGCCGCTGCTGAGGCAATGAGAAGGATACTGGTTGAAATTGCCAGGAGAAAGAAAACACAGAAACATGGCGGTGGAAAATCACATTCATCATACGATGCAATTGAAATACCTATTGATCCTTTTCCAGAGGAAATCACTTCTCTTGATGAGGCATTGACAAAGCTGGCGGCCCAGGAACCTGAATTGGCTGAAGTGGTTAAACTTCGCTATTTTGCGGGCCTTACCATGGAGCAAATAGCTGAGATCATGTCTGTTTCACGTCGCACTGCCACCAGCTACTGGGCTTATGCCAGATCGTGGCTACGTCGAGAGATGAAAGAGGAAGGGGAAGTAAACCAATGACAGATATCTTAAGAAGTTTTGACTCATTTGAGATATATTCCGAACCATCAATAATTGATTTTTCGCTGTGCAATCTCGATAAAGAAGGAAAAAATTAATTTTTTTTCAAATAATAAGATTTTTATCTTCTCATTTGCTCAAATAATCTCGCACTGAAATATAGAAGACACTGTTGTTCAGGGTAACAAACAATGCAAGATCAACCCAAAAACATTAAATTAGCGTTTCTCGAAGCTCTTGAAAAGGAAACTCTCGAAGATAGAAATGAATACCTCGATCGGATTTGCAGGAACAATGCTGACTGGAGGTCAGAGTTGGAGTCTCTTCTAAAGACACATGATGAAGCAGGTGATTTTCTCGAATCTCCTATATTTGATTCGAGAGTGACACTGGACGATTCTCCTGTTTCCGAGGGCCCCGGCACGGTCGTCAGCCGGTATAAATTGCTGGAAAAAATCGGCGAAGGTGGTATGGCTGTAGTTTATATGGCCGAGCAGACCGAGCCGATTCGCCGTAAAGTCGCATTGAAAATCATCAAACTGGGAATGGATACTAAATCTGTCATAGCCCGATTTGAGGCTGAAAGGCAGGCCCTTGCAATGATGGATCATCCTAATATAGCCAAAGTTCTCGATGCAGGAGCAACGGAAACAGGACGACCATATTTCGTGATGGAATTAGTAACGGGTGTATCTATCACCGAATACTGTGACAAAAACAATCACAGCACGAAAGAACGCCTAGCCCTATTCATTCAGGTCTGCAATGCTATCCAGCACGCCCATCAGAAGGGCATCATTCACAGAGACATCAAGCCCACTAACATTATGGTTACCCGGCACGAAGGCCGGCCCATCCCTAAAGTAATTGACTTTGGAATTGCCAAAGCTACAAACCAGCGGCTGACTGAAAAGACGCTGTTTACCCGCTATGCTCATATAATCGGCACGCCCGCTTACATGAGTCCGGAACAAGCTGACCTGGGCGACATGGATGTCGATACTCGCTCGGATATCTACTCCCTCGGCGTGTTGCTTTACGAACTGCTAACTGGAACAACCCCATTCAGCGAAAAGGAATTGCGCAAGGCCGGCTACCTTGAGATGCAGCGCATCATCCGTGAAAAAGAGCCCACGAAACCCTCTACAAAACTGAGTACTCTTGGAGAAACTCTGACAGATACAGCCAAACGTCGCGCCTGTACACCTGATCTGCTTACGAAAACAATCCGAGGCGATCTCGACTGGATTGTGATGCAGTGTCTTGAAAAGATGCGAACCCGCAGGTATGAAACAGCCAATGCGTTGGCATTGGATATCGAACATTATTTGAATTCGGAACCGGTGGCAGCGCGTCCGCATAGTCCGTCCTACCGAATACAGAAGTTTATACTGAGGAACAAGGTTGCTTTAATAGTTGGGGTTACAATAACATCTATACTTATCTTAGGGATTTGCTTGAGCACATGGCAGGCAATTCGAGCTGTACGAGCAGAGGAGAAAGCGGAGAAAGCGCATAAAGATGAGGCGGCTCAGCGATTGTTGGCCGAAGAAGCAAAAACTACTGCAGAGCGACAGCATTACTCCGCGAGTATTGCTCTGGCCCAGAATCTCATCGAACAGGGCCAGTTCGACCGTTCAAAGCAGATATTAAACCAACCAAATCTTTCATCTCTGCGAAGCTGGGAATGGGGCTGGCTGGAGCGTGCTTGTCACCGTGATCTGATGACTCTGGATAGCGGAGGGCCGGCACTGACCGGCATGGACTTTAGTCCTGACGGACGGTTACTGGCAACCGGTTGTTTGGATGGTACTGCAAGATTGTGGGATATAGTAACTGGCCTTGAGGTAAGAAGATTTAATGTTGGAAAAAGTTTTGTTCTGCTGCTGGATTTCAGCCCGGACGGACAGTACCTGGTGACGCCCAATATGGATGGCATGGTAAAAGTCTGGAATGTGGCAACAGGGCAAATGCTTTTCACACTTGAGGGTCACACCGACTGGGTTTATTGTGCCGCTTTTAGTCCCGATGGCGAGACGATCGCGACGTCGAGCCGGGACAAAACGGTGCGACTCTGGGATGCCAGAAACGGCACTTCGCGCGGCATAATTGGAGAATATGGTGACTCAGTGATGTGTGTTGCTTTCAGTCCTGATGGGCGTAAGCTGGCCTATGCCGGCGGAAGTGGAGATCCTTCAGTTAGTAGCTTGGACACAACTGTGAGAATTCTGGATCTAAAGACCGGTGAGTCACGGGTTCTCACGGGACATACGAACACGGTTGCATGCGTCGTGTTCAGTCCAGATGGACAGCGTGTGGCGACTGCAAGTTGGGACGGAACCTCGCGACTGGGAGATGTGAGAACAGACTCGAAACTACAAACCTTTTTTACAGGGCCACATTCAAGCGGCTTCTGGTCAGTAGCCTTCAATCCTGATGGCCGTCTATGCGCAATTGGAGGAGGTACCTCCTCAATCGATGCAGGTGTATACGTAATCGATGTAAATACCGGTTACGTTGTGCAGGTTTATGAAGGACATTCAAGGATGATCCGAGACGTAGTGTTCAGTCCCGACGGCACTCGCATAGTCACAACCAGCTTTGATGGTACGGCCAAGGTCTGGCTGGTATCACCCCCTGAATTTTTAAGCCTTGAAGGACATAACCAGGCGGTCTGGGCGATAGCTGTGAGTCCGAATTGCCAATGGCTGGCGACAGGCAGTCTTGATCAAACTGCTAAAATCTGGGATATTGAAAGCGGACGTCTTCTGCTTACCCTGCCAGTGAACTTTCCGGTCGTATCTTTAGCTTTCAGTCCTGATAGTAACCGCTTGGTAACAACGTCTGCAGATGCTACAGCCAAGGTGTGGGGGTTGGAAAAGGAGGATGCAGGAATCGGGCGACATTCTCTCACATACAAATTATCACTAACTCTTGCCGGGCATTTGAATACTGTTATGTGTGTCACTTACAATCCTCAAGGACATTGGATTGCTACTGGCGGCAAGGACAATACAGCCCGGATTTGGGATGCTCAGTCTGGTTGTCTGATGAAGACTTTGGAGGGTCATGACGGCTGGGTACTTGATGTGGCCTTCAGTCCTGATGGTAAACGGCTTGCTACGGCAAGTGCCGATCACACTGCAAGGATTTGGGAAGTCAATACAGGCCGATCTTTATTTGTTATCAGCGGGCATACGAATCAAGCACTGCAGGCTGATTGGGACTGGGATCAATCCGGTTCGTGGCCCAGCAGCACTCCACCAAGCACGAGTTGGATTTTACAGGTAGCCTGGAGTCCGGATGGCAAATGTATTGCTACCGGCGGTCAGGACGGTACCACCTGCCTGTGGGATTCGACCAACGGCACGCTTTTGCTCCCGCCATTGCAGGGACACCGAGACGGCGTCAGTTCGCTCGCATTCAGTCCAGACGGTTTGCGGCTGGCAACTGTAGAAAATATGGAACGACCGGCCCTGCGATTGTAAACGTCGTCCTAAGCCGATA
>JAVVFI010000392.1:0-5070 GCA_032250555.1 Sedimentisphaerales bacterium | reverse complement strand
ATCATCTTCAGGCCGGACACGTTAGGGATATCGAAACCGGGATAGATCACCTCCCGGTTGCCGAATTTGTCCAACAAGAAGATTCTGTTGTACTTCCCGCTGCCTTCGGTCACCAAATAAAAGTCTTCGCTCAAAGGCCAGGGATAGCCGTAATGCGCCTCTTCATCACAGTTATCACTTACATTTCCACTTGGGAGCACAGTCTTGCCGCCTTTGGTATTTGGTGGACAGGCTTCATTGATCCATCTGTATCCTGGAGTTATTCGCGTCACCTGTGAAGTTCTGTTGTCGTCGGTAACGCCGACATCCAGAATAATAGGAGCCCCATACATGCCTGTATTGTGATGTCCCCCGGCAATGGCAATATATTTGCCGGAGTTGGGAATGGCACGGATGTTGTACTCCCCCCAGGGACGCCAGGCACGGCCGTCCTCCCAGCGATCGCCTTCCAGTGTGGTATGCGGCAATGGGTAGTTGCCATGCGGAGCACGCGGGTCCCGGCCGTCCGGGTAACAGGTCCACATATGATGTGCAATATGAAAATCTCTATCCAGATAATCCCAGCGAGTGTAAACAATCATTCCGTCATTATTTATACTGGGGTCCCATTCCTCGGTGTCATGCCAGCTCAAGCGTATTAGATCGCTGCCATCGGCTTTTATGGAATACATAGCCGAGGTGGGCTGGTGCCGGGACCCAGCGCAGCGAGCGGTTGTATTCCTGCGCTCAGACATGAACGCGATACGTCCGTTGGGCAGCCAGCAGGGTGAATGATCGCTGCGGTTACCGAAAGTCAGCTGTCTGCATTCGGAACTGCCGATGTTGAATGTAAACAGGTGAAAGGTATTATCCTCTATCCAAAATTCAGATTCATAGGGTGTCCATGTGTCCCATGGATTTTTCCCGCGCCGACTCCAGGCAAACACAATCTTGCTTCCATCAAACGAAAGATCAAAAGAATTGAAACTGCCTTTAGCCGTGCTGATGTCCAACCCCCGGTAAGGACCGTTTTGTACTGTCACACCTTTCATGAGGTTCCGCCCGGTTGGATTATCTGTTTTAAATCCTTTGATGATACCAATGCCGCCTCCGGGAGCTGCCGAATAACCCACATCCTGATCATGATTCATGATGTTATTCTTTTTTATCTGGTGTTCGAAAGTGTTGAAAATGATTTCATCAAAATCCAACAGGGGATTCTGCAGAGCAATCCTTCGAGCCAGGGCCCGGCTCTCCATGAAAATATTTTTTCTGTGCACAACTGCGCCTGTTTTAGCGGGTCCAACCTGCGCACTTTTCAGTTTTAAACGGTCCAACACATACTGTTCGTCCTGCAAGTCGGGCGATTCCTGCATGTTTACCAGGTAGTCCACCAACGCCTGAAGCCTTCGTAGTTGAACATCCAGCACGTCACGATCCGAGCTTAGGATCCGAGCATTTTCATCCATCATGTGCACAGTTTCTTTTGCGCCTGCTTTGGATAACGTGCCCGCCTGATATTCTGCCATTTCCTTTTGAATACGGTCATAATCCTCCTGCCACGATTCTGCGATGTCACTATTATGTGCTCTTGCAAAGCTACTTTGAGATCCGGCCGGATTGAAGAGAATGATACACAGTAACCCAGTGCTCAACAATGGTGAAATCCTCATGAATATACCCTCATATACCGCTCATCATAAGACAACCTATCTGAAGGAAACAACTGCTTTGCCCGCAGCTTTGTTGAGATCCACGATCTTCTCCTGTCCATCAGCATTTACACGGTGTTTGCCATAAAAAGCCTGCACACGACATTTTCCATTTGTATCCGCCTCACCATTCCACTTTGTCCACCACTGCTTAAATATCAATTCGTGATACGCTTCGGCGGCGGGAGTTAGTGTCCAGTCACGCCGGTATAGTGAGGATTGAGGAATCCAGTTTGCACCCTCCCAAAAGCCCCACATCAGTATCCCGCGCACTGCAGGATGCGAAAAACAGATGCGGTAGTAGTCAGTAATAGCTTCGGCCTTCGCACGTTCCTCATCGGGTGTGAGCTTCAGACTTCGTTTATTAAAAAAACGTGAACGCTGGCCCGGGATATTAAATTCCGTGATGCGAATCGGCAGGCCGATCTTTCCCAGCTCATCAAGTGCTCCCCGTAGAGCATCCGGGTCAAAAGATTCCCCGTGCAGATGTCCCTGTACACCAATCCCATCCATCCGTACTCCATCTTGAAGCAAACCTTGGATATGAGCGATATAATCATCCAGCCGCTTTCCGGTTAAAACATCATAATCGTTAAAGTATAGCTTCGCTTCCGGATCCCCCTGCTTAAACCATTCTGCCATTTTTTTCGTAATCCCGGGACCTAACCGGTCGGAATAGTAGTTCCTGTGAATCATTTCATTATTAAGATCGTACTCGGCAAACCTTCCACGATATCTCTGTGAAATGGTCGTAGCTCGAATCTTAAGTGCCTCGTGCAGTTGTTCATCATCTAATTGCTTTTGCCAATCCTGAACTCTACCTGGCACCCCCCAGAATACATTGTGCCCACGCAACGGAATATTATGCTTATCTGTCCACTCCAAAATTGCATCCACAACAGAATAATCAATCCGGCCGCGGTATCGCTCCATCGCATGCCACTTCAATGCATTCTCGGTAACACCTGCGTTGAAGTTCGCCAGAAACACCTCTTTATACTTTCGTTCATCTTCTGGATTATACCTTCCGCTGAATACCGATGATGAAATCGCCGCACCAAACCAGAACTCGTGTCGAAGCTGTTCTACCTGCACACTGGACCCGGGCTTCGTCTCAATTATCAATGTTCCCATGCGATGTTGCTGAACCGCCTTACTGATGTCACCTGCTTTTACGCTGAGCTGAAATGAAACGAATACGCACGTCATGGTAATTGCCATCCTAATCTTAAACCAATTCATCTTAATATTCTCCTTTTATCAAGCAATCATTTACATTAGCAAGTTCTGCTTAATCAATTATCCCGAATTTTATAGGCTAAGAGTTTATCTGAATATCGCACATAAAGTCGTCCATCGCAAACGACCGGATGAGCCCAAAAATAACCACGGCCTTCCTTCGGCAGACGAAATGAACTCACCTCATCCCAACTCTTGGGAGACGCTTTTACAAGCGACATGATACCTTTTTCATCAAGGCAGTAGAAATGACCATCTGCATAAGTCAGAGATCCTTTACCGGGAACCTGCCACATTTTATTGCCGGTATTGAAATCCAGGCAGAACCAGCCACGCGCCTCGTGGCCCGAACCATAAAGATAACCATTATGAAGTAACACACCGCCGTGATGGTTGTCTAATAGATCACTTTTCCACACCTGCTCTACAGAAAATTTGCCGTCAGCCTGTCGTTTCGGGCGCAATAGAATGCTCCCCCCGCCGTAACCGCTTGAAGCATATACAAGACCATCACTTACTATCACATCCGTTGCGCTGTTGTTACGTTGATTACCGAAAGTGTAGTCCCAGAGAATTCGTCCATTTTCCGGCTCAAAGCTAAATACACGTATTGCACTCATTGTAATGACTTGTTCGATACCATCAATGCTTGCTACCACCGGCGAACAGTACCCGACCGGGTCTTTTATCGTATTGTTGGCCCACAACTTTCGTCCCGAACTCTTCTCAAATGCCGCCACAAAACCATCAACCCCGCCCGGACAGCAAATAATGGCATCTCTAAGAATCAGCAGGGATTCGCTCAATCCATATTTTGGCCGCTCTGCTTTGAAGGTTTTTAATAGATTTACGTTCCACCGTTCCTGTCCCGTACGAACATCAAATGCAGTAAGCTGTCCCATTTCACTCAGATGATAAACCGTGTTCCCGTCAATACTCGGAGTACCCCGAGAACCTGCATGAGGCACTGCCCAGGGTTGTTGTTTAGAGGCCTGCCATGATTCTCCGTTGATTTGTAGCCACAGTTGTTTTCCATTCAAGTCCAGGGCCGTCACGCATGTCTTTTTGTCAATCATGCCGGCCGTCAGAACACGCCCCCCCGCTATCGCTACTGAACTGAATCCATGTCCGATACCGGATGCTGTCCATAACAACTCGGGACCATCCTGCGGCCAGGTCTGCATAAGCTCTGTGTCGGCTGAAAGGTTGTTGCGTTGTGGTCCGTGATAATAAGGCCAAATATTGTTATCACCGGCTAATGCTGTAATAGATATATTTAGAACCAATAAAAGCGTAAATCTAAGGCGGAACATTTATCCTCCTGTTACAATTTTCACACCATTCTCATCGGATTATTACTTATTTTAATGAAGCGGCCATCTTTTTTCTCGTAGTTTCCTGAACCGGATGGCCCAAACAACGATAAAAGTGTATCGGATAATGCATAAACGAGCAAATAGTTTATCATGCCATACGGAGTTTGTCTTTTCCGTTGAGTATATAAAAGTACAAAACAGTTATTAGAAGAGAACACTTGACAGCCGCTATGACCATTAGCATAATCATCTAAGAACAAGTAACATGCGTCGTTTGCAACAAAATATTGCAGGAACAAATAAGATATTTCATCCGATTAAAGAGACACAAATCATGAAAAAAACAAAAGAGACAATCCGATATTTCCTTTTAGTTTGCGCTGTGGTCATGTTATGTATAGAAGCTGTATTAGCCAAGGGCAATACGGAAAGTCTAATAATGCCCGATTTGAAAGAATATCGAATCGAAAGAAGCATTTCCGAAGAGGCACAAAAGTGCATCGATTGTCACTCGAAACTCGACCCTGGTATCGTTGCCGACTGGTCAGACGGCAGGCACGCACATGCAAATATCACCTGCCTTGACTGTCATGAAGCCGGGGCTGCAGATGCGGATGTAAGTGTAGAACATCTTGAACTCACCAAGACAAGAATCTCAGCTATTGTATCGCCTAAAGACTGTTCACGATGTCATCCGCAAGAAGCAGCCCAATACTCTAAAAGCAAGCATGCAAATACTCTCGAAATAGTCTGGAAGATCGATCCGTGGATGAGAGAAGGAATGAACAATACAATCGAGAGACGAATCGGCTGTTATCATTGTC
>JAVVFI010000391.1:0-5077 GCA_032250555.1 Sedimentisphaerales bacterium | reverse complement strand
GACAATTTATTATTTATGATTTACTATTTGATAGAAGATTGCTGAGCTTGCAATGAAGAGCTATAAATCATTTCTATCGGAGGCCGGCATGAGCTGCCTTACAGGCAGGTAGATATTCGCAGATGAAGACGGAGGTAACAGGAGGTAAAACAATGCGGACAAGAAAAAACAAAGAAGGTGTTTTGATAATGGCTGTCGTTCTGGCGATGGTATTTTGCCTGGCGGAGGCGAATTCGGTGCTTGGGCAGAGGTCCAGGTCAAGACGGTCACAAAGGGTACGGATGGAGCAGGTTCAGGTGGCCGGGCCTGATGGGAAAGTAAAGTTAACAGTTTTAGATAATGCCGAGCGTTTGACGTTCACGGTGACAATGGGTGGTATAACTGTGCTCGGGCCATCTACGATTGTGATGAACCTGGACGGTTATGATCTTTCCACGGGAATTGTATTGGGCGACGTGGAACGCTACGAGATAGACGAGACCTATCCCTGGCACGGCGCCAAAAGCACGGCTATCAATCATTGCAACGGCGCGAAGATATCGCTGCAACATGATTTGTCTTTTATCGACTATGTTCTGGAGATTCGGGTCTTCGACGACGGTGCGGCGTTCCGCCATATAATCCCGGGCGATGAAAATGCTTCCCGCGTGCCGGATGAGTACACGGCTTTCGTAATTCCCGAAAGTTCTGCTGTGTGGTACCACGACCTTGGCGGTCATTATGAAGCTTCATATAAAAAGAATGATATCTCCGATATTCGGCCCGGGCAATGGATGGGCCCTCCGGTGACATTCGAGCTGCCGGGCGGGGCCGGCTACGGCTCTATTACCGAGGCCAACTTAGTCAATTACAGCGGTATGGCTTTGGAGGCCGACGGTCGCCGGGGTTTGGTGACGGGTCTTGGTCATCGCCAGCCGCTTAATTATCCTTATGAGCTGCGGTACGGGCGGGAGGAAGCCAAGCGTTTGGGCAAGCCGGCAGCGGTCAGGGGTACGATTACAACTCCCTGGCGGGTTGTGATGGCAGCTCGCGATTTGAATACGCTGGTCAACAGTACGATAATGCCCAACCTATGCCCGCCGGCTGATACTAAGTATTTTCCTGACGGTATTGAGACGGAATGGGTGAAGCCCGGGCGGGCGGTTTGGCGTTACCTTGACGGCGGAGACCGCTCATTTGAGGGTATGAAGGAATTTTCCCGTTTGGCCGGTCAGTTAGGCTATGAATATCACATCCTTGAGGGCTTCTGGAGCAGATGGAGTGACGAACAGATAAAAGAGATAGCGGAGTATTCCAAACAACAGGGAGTGAGGCTGCTGTTCTGGAGACACAGCAACCGGCTGGGTACAGCTCAGGAGCGTGAGGAATTGTTCTCGAGACTTCATAGCCTGGGAGTTGCCGGGGCCAAGATAGACTTCTTCGATCACGAAGCAAAAGAAGTTGTGGACCATTACGAGGCGCTTCTTGAAAAGGCCGCGGAATATAAGATGGTAGTTAACTTTCACGGCGCCAACAAGCCGACCGGGAGAGCCCGGACCTGGCCGAATGAAATAGTTCGCGAGGCTGTTCGCGGAATGGAAAGCAGTTCGCTTCGCGAACGCGCCCGCCATGAGACCATTCTGCCTTTTACCCGTTTTTTAGCCGGTCACGCGGACTATACAACGATGCACTTCGGTGAGCGCCGAGGCGACTCAACCTGGGCGCACCAGATTGCGAGTCTGGCTATTTTTGCCAGCCCGCTGCTGACCGTTGCGGCACATCCACAGGCTGTCCTTGATAACCCGGCGGTGGACGTGATTAAAAGTATCCCGGCTGTGTGGGACGAAACTATCGTTCTGCCGGAATCCAAGATCGGCGAATTAGCTATCTTCGTCAGACGCAGCGGTGATATGTGGTTCCTTGCGGTAATGTGCGGCCCAAAGGCCAGGACTATTCGTGTGCCGCTTTCATTTCTTGGCGGCGGTCAATATCAAGGCTCGATGGTTTTCGATGACAAGGTAAATGCCGCCGCGGTGGTTATTGAAACGAGGATTGTGCGACAGAGTGATACACTTACGATTGAGATGATAAACGGGGGCGGCTTTGTCGGTCGATTCCTGCCTCGGAGTGGCCTCTGAAATGCAGTCGAGACAGAGGAAAATAATGATAACAACTCAGGAAGAAGGTTTTGTTAAAACTGTAAACCCTGAGTATAAAAACGCTTGACAAACGACAGGGTACAACTATAATTAGGGAACAATTGAGTTCAAACTACGTTTGGGCCAGGAGCAGGTGCTAACTCCCGGAATAAATTTAGCAATTATTAAGTACACACCAATCAGTAGGAGAAGACCCATTATGAGTGAAAATAGTGAAATAAACACGTCACGTCGAGAATTTTTGAAGACCAGCGGTAAGATAGCGGCTGCTTCTGCACTTTCGGCGGGTATCGTTCCGAAGATCTATGCAGCCGGCAGCGACACAATTAATATAGTGTTGATTGGCTGCGGCGGCCGGGGTACCGGTGCGGCATCGAATGCATTATCGGTTAAGAACGGCCGTATCAGGCTGGTTGCAATGGCAGATGTCTTTGAGAGTAAGCTTGAAAGAAGCTACAAGAATCTTCAGAAAAGCCATCCCGACCAGATGGATGTGCCGAAGGACCGCCAGTTTATCGGCTTCGATGGCTACAGAAAGGCGATGGATTGTCTTAATGCGGGCGATGTGGCAATCTTTGCGACGCCTCCGGCGTTCCGCTGGGTGCATTTTGCTTATGCAATCCGGAAGGGCCTTAACGTTTTCATGGAAAAGCCTGTTACAGTTGACGGTCCGACTACCCGCAGGATGCTGAAACTTGCCGAAGAATCTGAGCGGAGAAAATTAAAAGTTGGTGTTGGTCTTATGATTCGCCATTGCAGGGGCCGACAGGAGCTAAAACGTCGCATTGATGACGGCGAAATCGGCAATATAATCGCAATGCACGCCTACCGAATGGCCGGACGTGCAAGTACCGCCGGACCAAAACCCGATGGAATCAGCGAGGCGCTGTACCAGATATCGCGTTTTCACGCGTTCCTGTGGGCCAGCGGCGGTATGTACAGCGACTACTACATTCATCAAATCGACGAGTGTTCGATGATGAAAGGCGCCTGGCCGGTTGAGGCCCAGGCCAGCGGCGGGCGCCATTACCGGCGAAATACAGTTGATCAGAACCTCGATAATTACTCGGTCGAATATACCTATCCTGACGGCACGAAGCTCTTTTATTACGGGCGGGCCATGGATGGTTGTAAAGGTGCTTTTTCCAGCTATGCCCTTGGTACGACAGGTTCAGCGGTTATCTCGACGAACAGCCATTATCCGGGTAAGGTCCGGACCTACAAAGGCCACAATATGAGCAGAGAGAACCTGATATGGCGAGTTCCTCAGCCTGAGCCTAATCCGTATCAGCTCGAATGGGACGACCTCATTGCGGCTATTCGTAACGATGAGCCTTATAATGAAGCCAAACGCGGGGCCATAGCAAGTATGGTTACCTCTATGGGTCGTATGGCGGCTCATACCGGTCAGGTTATTACATTCGATGATATGCTTAACTGCAAGCACGAGTTTGCTCCCGAGGTGGACAAGCTGACTATGGATTCAGTGGGACCGGTACGGCTTTTAGCAGACGGCACGTATCCACAACCGCAGCCGGGTATCCTCAAAGACAGGGAATACTGAGAATTAGTTCAGGAAAGAATTATTATGCATGATTTTCCGCTGGTCCCGGTTTTTCCGGGACCATCGGTTGGTTCTTCTAAAAATCGCAGCGTTATAAGCGATATCAGTCTCAAAAAGGCAAAAGTAAAAGGAGATACTATGGCACATGCGAAAGAAACAGGCAAAGATACCGGAACGACACGTCGGGATTTTTTGAAGGCTTCGACGGTTGCGGCTTCGGCTGCCGTTACGGGCACGCTGGGCATTAGTAACAGCGTATATGCCGGGGGCAGTGATATTCTTCGTGTGGGTATGATCGGTTGCGGCGGACGAAATACCGGCGCGGCCGCACAGGCACTGACCGCGGACTCCGGGGCGAGATTGGTTGCGATGTGTGATATCTTCATGGACCGGGTCAAAGAGAAACGCAGGATTTTGAAGGAACAGAAGGGCAAGCAGGTTATCGTTGATGATGATCACTGTTTTGCCGGCTTTGAGGGTTATAAGCACGTGATTGAGTCGTCTGATGTGGTTGTAATTGCCAATGCGGCCAAGTTTCATCCGCTTCATGCCATGACTGCTATCAGGGCCGGTAAGCATGTTTTTGTGGAGAAGCCTCACGGTATCGACCCGGCGGGGATTAAGCTCCTGCAACGGGCGGCCAGACGGGCAAAGCGCAATGGATTGTGCCTGGTTTCCGGTTTGCACAGCCGGTATCACACAGGGTATGCTGAAACCGTAAAACGGATTCATGACGGCGCTATCGGCGATGTAATCGCTATCGAGGAGAACTTCCTCCGCGCCCCTTATGTAATTATAGAGCGCAAAGAAGGGCTTTCGGAACTTGAGTGGCAATGCAGCACTCAATACCATTTCCGCTGGCTCTCCGGGGATGATGTTCCCCAGTCACTGGTGCATAATCTCGACCGCGCCAGTTGGGTAATGCACAATGAAGTCCCAATGAAATGCCACGGTTTGGGCGGGCGTTCTTCAATGACGGAGCCTATCTATGGTGATGTATTCGATCACCATTCGGTGATTTACGAATACGAGAACGGGGTGCGAATATATGCCTTTTGCCGGACGACAAACGGATGTTATAACGATTCATCCAGCGTTGTGCTCGGCAGCAAAGGCAAGGCCTCTATTACAGGATGCCGTATCTGGGGTGAAAACGAATGGCGCTGGAAGGACAGGTGCAATCCCTATCAGGTAGAGCACGATGTACTATTTAAGGCGATTCGTTCGGGCAATCCGGTCAACAACGGCGACTACATGACTCGCAGCACAATGGTCGGCGTGATGGGACAAATTTCCTGCTATACCGGCAAGGAGGTTACCTGGGAACAAATTAATGAGTCTGATTTCTATTACCCTCCAAAGCCTGAGGATTGCC
>JAVVFI010000390.1:0-5094 GCA_032250555.1 Sedimentisphaerales bacterium | reverse complement strand
AATAGATTCCCACCCCGCATTGAAAGCAGTCTCTCCTCAAGCGCCGGTTTCAGATTTTTATTGGGATGACGTTTACCATCACGGAGCCTTTCTGTTGACTCATTGGTTTGGATTTCTAAATCGTGTGCCACAAAGGCGTGAAGGACTTATCGATGAATGGGCAGATCCTATCTATGAGATTGAAACGACAGACGCGTATAAATTCTTCATGGACGTGGGGCCATTGAAAAATGTTAATAAATCATATTTCAAAAAGAAATCCAAATTCTGGAACTCTGTTACACGCCACCCTAATTACGACAAGTTCTGGCAGAAACGCAATATCCTTCCTCATCTGAAGAATATCAAAGCGGCGGTAATGGTTGTAGGTGGTTGGTACGACCGGGAAGATTTGTTTGGGCCGTTGAATACGTACAAAATGATTGAGAAACAGAATCCCGATACTTTCAATATGCTGGTTATGGGACCCTGGTATCACGGAGGCTGGCTGGGCAGTAAAGGCAGCGAGCTGGGAGATACGGATTTTGGTTTTGCCACGTCTGAATACTATCAAAAGAATGTTGATCTGAATTTCTTCAAGCACTTTTTGAAAGATGAAGAAAGTGAATTGAATCTGCCGGAAGCGTTGATATTTGAAACCGGTGCCAACCGCTGGCGACGATTTGACCAATGGCCACCTGCATCCGCTGAGAAGACAAGTTTCTTTTTTCACAAAGGGGGCAAGTTATCGTTTAATAAACCCAATGAAGATTTTGATGCTTATGATTCCTATATCAGCGATCCAAACAAACCGGTTCCTCATACAAGAGATAATTCGAGGTGGATCAATAACACATTTTATTCAGAAGACCAGCGATTTGCTTCCCGGAGGCCGGATGTATTGGTGTATCAAACAGACATTCTCGAAGAGGACGTTACCTTAGCGGGAACCATCCAGGCCAATCTCTTTGTCTCCACTACCGGAACAGATTCGGATTGGATGGTAAAGTTGATCGATGTCTATCCTGACGATTTGGAGGAAAAATCTGCTCAACAGACCTTGATTCGCGCCGAAGCTTTTCGCGGACGTTTCCGGGAAAGTTATACGAAGCCCAAGCCTTTCAAATCTAATGAGGTTGCCAGGATTTCATTTCAATTATGGGATGTTTTGCATACGTTTAAGCGAGGGCATCGGATTATGATACACGTGCAAAGCACATGGTTCCCATTTATTGATCGCAATCCACAGAAATATGTGCCGAATATTTTTGAAGCGGATGAAGGCGATTTCATCAAAGTCACCAATCGAGTATATCGATCTAAAAAGTATCCCAGCCATATTGAGGTCGGTGTGTTACAGCAAATATTTTGATGTAGAGGAAGACTAATGAAGCTGATTTACTTGATGACGTATAGCTTTTTGTGTATGTAAATGAGAAATGTCAGGCTGACGAAAAAAAAGGCACGGAGAAAATCATTATGAGCGTATCGTTCGGTAATAGGCGCAGCTTTCTCAAGACGATAGGGTCCGGGGCAGCGGTATTCGTATTGGGTGATGTTGCAGGGGCTTCGCGAGACAGGACGGCAAGGCCTAATGTTTTGTGGTTGTCCTGTGAGGATATAAGCCCACATATCGGGTGCTTCGGTGATAAGTTTGCGATTACGCCGAATATCGATAAGCTGGCGAGCGAGGGAGTGAGATACACTAACACATTCACTACGGCCGGTGTTTGCGCTCCCTGTCGAAGCGGCATCATCACGGGAATGTATCAGACGACGATCGGCACACACCATATGCGGTGCAGCGCTAAGCTGCCGAGCTTTGTTAAGGCGTTCAGCAGCTATCTGCGTGAATCGGGTTACTATTGTACGAATAATTCCAAAACGGACTATCAGACGACGGACCTGAAGGATGCCTGGGATGAGTCGAGCGGCAAGGCCCACTGGAAGAACGGCAAGGCAGGTCAGCCGTTCTTTGCAGTATTTAATTTCACCGGCTGCCACGAGAGCGGGATTGCGAATGAATCCAAGTATAAGAGTGTTACAAAAAACCTCAAGCCCTCGCAGAGGCAGGACCCGAAGAAGCTGGAGCTGCCGCCTTATTATCCTGACACACCGATTGTACGTGAGGATTGGAAGCGTAATTACGAGTTGATTACAGCGATGGATGCCTGGGCCGGTGAGAAGATCAGAGAGATCAAAGAGGCAGGACTTTACGAGGACACGATTATTTTTTTCTGGTCGGACCATGGTGTGGGGCTGCCGAGAGCAAAGAGATGGCTGTATGATTCGGGGACACATATTCCGCTTGTTGTGCGGATACCGCGGAAGCTGCGGACAGGCCGTCAAGGTAAACCGGGCACCATCGACGACCGGTTGATCAGCTCTATTGACTTCGGGCCTACGGTGATGAACCTGGCGGGAGTGAAGATTGCGGAGCACATGCAGGGCCAGCCGTTCCTGGGTAAGAATCTTCCATCTGAGCGGGATTATATCTATGGCGCCCGTGACCGGATGGATGAGCGGTACGATATCATTCGCAGCGTTCGTGACAAACGGTATCGCTACATTCGCAACTATGAGCCGCTTAAGACATTCTATCAATACATGAATACGCCGGAGAAGGGCGCAACGATGAAGGAGATTCGGCGGGTCCATGCCGAGGGTAAATTGCCGCCGGCGGCGAAGTTGTTCATGGCGGAATGCAAAAGCGTGGAGGAGCTGTATGATCTAGAGAAGGACCCACATGAGATAAATAATCTTGCCGGCAAAGCAAAGTATAGACGTTTACTGGAGAAGATGCGGAAGGTTCATTTGCAGTGGGTGCAGGATACCAAAGATGTCGGACTGATTCCTGAGCCGGAGATAATGGAGAGGGAAGCCAGATACGGCAACCGGTATGCGATATTGCGGCAACCTAGCGGCGATGAACTGAACAAGCGCCTTGGAGCAACGGCTGCATTAGCTTCAGAAGGCAAGGGTGCTTTGGGCAAGCTGGTTGAGGCGATGAAAGACTCGGACGCTGCAGTCAGGTACTGGGGGGCAACGGGGATAGGCAATATAGGCGGTGATGCTATCTCGGCAGAAAGCGCGATGGAACGAGCGCTTGAGGACGAATCAGTGAGTGTTCGGGTTGCGGCGGCTCGGGCTTTGTGTAAGATGGACAGGCCGGAGAAAGCTCTGCCGGTGTTGATTGCGGCACTTGATTGTGAGCATCAGTGGGGCCGGCTGCAGGCGGCGATCGTGCTGGATTATATTGGCGAGACGGCCAGACCGGCGGAAGTTGCGCTTAAGAAATGTCTTTCAAACCAGCCGAATAAGTATATAACACGCGTGGCGAATCGTGCGTTAAATGATTTGAATGGCACGAATAACACGGTTCCTTAGACGGATTGCCGGCAATCGGAATAAGGTTAGTAGTAAGCAGTCCGGGTGAGTTCCCCCTTGAGGAGTATAAACGAAATAGAAATCATTCTGGAATTAGATTTGGAGAAATTGTCATGTTCAAACAGCTCATATTTATCAGCCTCGAAATTATCTTATGTATGTGTGTTAGTACCACCGCGGCCAACGAGGAGCTTGACTATTTGAAATACATGAAAAAATTCGATGCCCACTTCCATGTACGGGGAGACGCTCCGTACTTGCGAGACATGCTGGACGAGATGAACATGAAGGTCATCACTATCTGCACGAGAGGTACCAATATCCAACGCATGAACTGGCAGGTCGATAAGGCAATGGAATGTTCAAAGAAATATCCGCGCTACTATGCCTGGATTACGACATTCGATGTCACACGGAGAAACGAGCCCGGCTGGATTGCAGATGTGAAGGAACACTTGCGAGAGAGTTTTGAAAATGGCGCGTTGGGAGTCAAAGTCTGGAAAGAAATCGGTATGGAAATTAAGAATCCATCCGGTGAATATATTCAGATTGACGATCCGATGTTTGACCCGATTTATGAATTTATGATACAGCAAAGCAAGCCCCTTATTGCCCATATCGGTGAGCCGATTCAGGCGTGGATGCCCCTGCCGATAGGTCCGAACGGTAAACCGACGTCGTACTGGGCGACGAATCCGGAGTGGCATTTCTATAACAAACCTGAAAAACCTTCTTATGTTGAGATCATGGCCGCCCGGGACCGGCTGCTGGCGAAACATCCACGATTGAAAGTCATCGGCTGCCATCTGGGAAGTCTCGAATTCGATGTTGATGAAATCGCCAAACGGCTGAATCAGTATCCTAATTTTGCTGTGGGTATTGACAGCCGCACGCGGTATTTTATGGCGCAGGCCCGTGACAAAGTGCGAAAGTTTTTCATCAAATATCAGGACCGAATTATTTATGGTACCGATAGGTCCGCAGGTGCATTCGACAGAAGCGGACAGCGGGCAACAGCCAGGGGCATGGAATCAGACCGCCGCTCGATCCTTGAACGCAACAAGAATAATTTCCGGTATTATGCAACTGATGACGAAATAGAGATGGGCTATTACACTATCAGAGGATTGACGCTGCCGAAGGAGGTTCTTCAAAAAGTGTTTTATGATAATGTCATTCGATGGCTGCCCGGATCAGATAAAGCATTTCAGAAGTAACCAAATAGATTGAAATTTCTACGGATTAAGGTATTGTTACTGATACGAAAGTTGGCTTTTATAAAATCCGTTTTTTTTGTTGAGTAAACAGTGCAGGGTATATCAACCGGTAATAATCTAAAGGATGGAAAAGGAGGAACCTTATGAAATTATCGAAGTCATCTCTAATATGGATCTGTATCACAGGGGTATGTATCAATTCTAACTTTATCGGTATTGCCAAAACAGATGATCGGCCGGCAACCTCGCAAGCGGTACGCAAGTGGCAGGAAAAACGGTTCGGTATGTTCATCCACTGGGGGCCGGTCAGTATCAAGGGCACTGAGATTGGCTGGTCGCGAGGCAGGGAAGTGCCAACCGAAGAGTACGACCAGCTTTACAAGCAGTTTAATCCTGTGAAATTCGATGCTGAAGAATGGGTGAAGATCGCCAAGGACGCTGGAATGAAGTATCTTGTTCTTACATCCAAGCACCACGATGGATTCTGCCTGTGGCCGTCTAAATACACCGA
>JAVVFI010000038.1:0-20508 GCA_032250555.1 Sedimentisphaerales bacterium | reverse complement strand
GTGCTCGTTCTACATTCTTTGCATCTGAATCCAGACCCTGAACAATGTATCTCTCGTTGGCACGCAGTGCCGCGGTCAGCTTGCCGTCGCCGCAGCCGATATGAACTATCAGGCCGCCTTTAACGCCGCATGCGTTTAGAATCATATCAGCCTGCCGCTTTGCACTAACCGGCTGAGCTGCCGCTGAATATGAAGTCACGAGAATTATTAAAACGAACGTTAAAATGTAGAATTGTTTCTTTCCCTTGACCACAGCTCGACCTCCTTATTAAGTTGTTTCTGAAATATTTTCCCACTTGATGCCGATTTTCCTGGATGCGTATCCGAGTTCTTTGAGATAATCGCCGTAAGACATCATCCAGTGCGAGTCGCGCACTTCCTTTTTCAATTGCTTCCAGTCACCCTGAATTTCCACGTCCTGTTGGGAACGGCATATATCCAAAAACGGATTGCTTTTGACAACACCCTTAAAACCAACCCACCGGCCGGAACTGTACTCTGGATCAATGAATGTCACTTCCTGCCCTTCGGGTATTTCCACCTTAGGCGCAGCGCCGTATTCGGATTCGAAATGCGTCAAAATTTTAACCGGCTCATATCGCATCCCATCCATTCGGCGCGGAGCACTGCAATGAGCACAGGTCACTATCCCGTTATGCGGAAACGTCGAGTTATGAAGAAACACGGGCTTACCCGTTATGTAGTGCAGTAAAATCCCCGATGGTATCACCACAAAATCCGACTCACAAAAAGCAAGCATCCCTTCATCATTGAGCAGGCCAAGAGTAAGGCAGGGTGTTGTCTGAGCTATCGGTATTACAGTGGACATGCAATTCTTGATTGTAAACGCGGACGCATCATTTTGACGCATCAACTCCTTGAAAACACAATACAACAGAAAAGTGTTAACCATGAACTTTTTATCTGTCATAAGAGTTGTCCCGGGTATGGAAGCATACTTATCCACCCAACTTTTGGCTTTTGAAACAAGATTGCGGTCTTTTTGGATACCCTGAATACGCGGCGCTGCTTCATCATAACTTACTTCTATAATATCTATTTTGTACTTTTCGCGGGCAACCGCAGGGGCCTTCGAGTCATACTTCCCCCATGGCCCCCCAAGAGCTACAATCCTCGAGCCGATAAAATTCTTCAACCCGTAAAGGGCCCGCAGCCTCCATAGAAGCTCCCCCGTATCATCAACCACAACGTCATCTATGTGAACACTTCCATGATCAAGGTAATTGTTTTGTTCCGATTCCCTTTCATCCGTTTTCAGATACCTGACGCTCAGTGCCTCATACCAGTAATAAGTCGCCCCGGAACGATGCCTGGCAAATATTATGGTATCTTTGTCTTTTTCCTTTGCAAAACAAGCCCTGAGCAAATCACCCGAACCTGCAGCAGGATAGACAATGATAACGTCGTAATCATTCTTATGTACCTTTAACGCCTCTTCAACCGTTTTGACTTTAACAACAGGCAGCACTTCGATGGGAAAATCAGAATTAGAAGACAATGACTTCAGCTCATTCGATATTCTCTTGGCCTCCTGGATTGACGCCTCTTCGGTTTGTACATCACCCCATGATTTCCAGGAAGTTGCATGCCTCCGTTGAGAGACTTTATACATAAGAATTGGCTGGACTTTTAATTTTTCCCCTGTGACTATATATGGTTTATCAGGATTCCATTCTTCTACTTTCCTTTTAGCAAAAGCCGGAGCACCGAGACCAAGTACTCCACCGGCAATACCCGCAGTTGTTAATCCTACGAATTCCCTCCTGTTCATGCAGTTACGGCACATAATAACCTCCTACAGTTCAAACAACGTGGATTTTCAATTTTCTGACCCCTTAAGTACCAAATTTATCCGAAAAAAGCAACCATGAAGCTATATAACTGTTACAGTTGAGACAAGAGAATCTCCTTGACAATTATTCGAATTTATAGATGTAACAAAAAATGTAAAAAACAACAGAAACCATAATTTGTATAAATTATTTTTTTTAAAATCTCACGCAATTCGTGTAACATGTAAAAATACAGTTTTAGACATTGTTATCGGCACGGTAAATAATCAAAAACGGATTTTTGGAGCACGCAATGAAGCGTAAAATTCTACTTTCAGCATTATTACTTACAACAACCATTATCGTCGGCTGCAGGAGCCGGCAGCAGGCCAAGACCCCTTACGATCAACCATTGCTGCCCGGCCAGTCGGCACTAAGGAAAATAACCGATCCTTATGAGATTCCCGATTTTACGATGGCTTGTTTCGACCTCACCCAGATGCAAACGGCGATAGACCGCAGTCTGAACTACCTGAATAAACCGTCCAGTCAGCAATTCTTTCCTATAGGAGATGTTACCCACACCAGAGCCGTTGATAGCCTGAAAGCATTCTCTGAGTTGATGAATTCACGTCTGACTGCCAGGAGTATGAACGAGGCAATTCGAGCAAAGTTCGATGTCTATATGTCTGTAGGATGCGATAATGTAGGGACAGTGCTCTTCACGGGCTATTATACCCCGATTTTCGATGGTTCTATGAGACGCACCGAACGCTTTAAATATCCCCTTTACAAAATGCCGAATGATTTGATTAAAGGCCCGGACGGTGAAACCCTCGGCCAGCGCAGCGCAGGCGGCGTAGTTACACAATATCCTCCACGGGCTATCATCGAATCGACAAAAATGCTGGCCGGCACCGAGCTGCTTTGGCTCAGTGACCCGTTTGAAGTCTATATCGCCCACGTTCAGGGATCGGCCAAAATAAGACTGCCCAACAGCAAACTTATAACCGTAGGCTACGCCGCCAACAACGGGCATGAATACAAGAGTATTTCAAAAGAACTCGTCAATGACGGCAAATTAAGATCTGACCAGCTTAGTCTAACAGCGATGATAGCTTACTTCAAAAGCAATCCGAACCTGGTTGATACATACGTCTGGCGTAATCCACGATTCGTTTTCTTTAAGATAGAGGACGGCGAGCCCCGCGGCTCTCTTAACGAGCAGGTCATCCCCTTAAGAACTATCGCCACCGACAAGTCGATTTTCCCACGCGGGTGTCTGACCTTCATCTCCACCCGCCTGCCCCGTGAAACAGGCGGGACGGTTTCCAACCAGTTCTACAGCGGTTTTGCCCTCGATCAGGACACCGGCGGAGCCATACGCGCTCCGGGCCGCTGCGATGTCTATATGGGTATAGGTGATGAGGCGGGGAAATTAGCCGGACAGACTTACCAGGAAGGTAAACTTTACTACCTGTTTCTAAAATCGACCGAGTCATCGCTTTTTGTACGATAGGTAACCCGGCCAAAGGAGCTTGAATATGATTAAGAAAATAATTCTCTCAGTGATTTTCATTTTTGTTGTCTTTATACTAATCGGCTGTCAAACTGTCGAAGGAATAAAGGGTGATGCTATATTCATCGGCGATAAAACCGCTGAAGTACTGGATCCATAAATCATGTCAGATAATTTAAACCGGCGCAGCTTCATAAAGAAATCCGTCCTCGCCTCAACAGGTGCGGGCCTTGGTCTGTCTCTGGAAGAGAAAATACTTCTGGCTGGACAAACCGCAAAAGCAAACAAAGCCGAACGCGGCACTACCGGCGGTAAACTGCCGACCGGCAAAATCGGCAAGCTCAATATAAGCAGGCTGATATGCGGAGGTAATCTGATAAACGGTTTTGCTCACGACAGGGACTTGATTTATGTCTCGGACCTGCTGCGGCACTACTTTTCAGATGAAAAGATTATGGAGACCTGGGAAATATGCGAAGACAGCGGCATCAATACCATGATATCGACCGTCAACAGCCCCCACGCCAACGGTAACGATCCGACCATTAGAGTCATCAATAAATACCGCAACGAAAGGGGCGGCAAGATACAATGGCTCGCCCAGTGCTTCCCTCAATCGAACGATCTTACCGGCAGGATAAAAATAGCGATTGATAACGGCGCCGACGGAGCATTCATCCAGGGCCAGGTAAGCGACACGTGGACAAGAGTCGGCCGCGTTGACCTGCTCGCAAAGGCCGTTGCGTTCATTAAGGAAAACGGCCTCGTTGCCGGTGTTGCATGTCATGATTTAGCCGTGCCGATGGCTCTTGAAAAGGTCGGCGTCGATGTCGATTTTTATATGAAGACCCTCCACAAGAGCAACTACTGGTCCGCCACCCCAAAAGAGCAGCTCCCCGCCGTCGGGCTGCCCGAACACGATA
Source organism: Sedimentisphaerales bacterium (assembly GCA_032250555.1). Classification (GTDB taxonomy): domain Bacteria; phylum Planctomycetota; class Phycisphaerae; order Sedimentisphaerales; family Anaerobacaceae; genus NIOZ-UU13. The sequence continues at coordinate 16,273 of JAVVFI010000038.1, read as the reverse complement.
ATATGTGGAGCGTAGAGCCGGATAAAACCATCGAATTTATGAGCAAAGTTGAAAAACCATGGATCGCCTATAAGGTCCTGGCCGCAGGCGCCATCCACCCGAGGGACGGCTTCAGGCATGCCTTCGAAAACGGCGCCGACTTCGCCTGCGTCGGAATGCTCGACTTCCAGGTCATTGAAGATGCACTCATCGCCAAAAATATCCTCTCCCGCAAACTAAGAAGAAGACGCCCCTGGCAAGCGTAAATATTTTTCCCCAGCTACCCGCCTTCGCTTGCACAAAGACATGGATTAAGAAAATATGGACCTCTCAAATTGAACTTTCTAAAGAAATTCCTGTTTAGTGTGATAAAATCCTCCTTATCAGCACAGGAACATCAGATGAACAATAATTATAACAAGTATTTGACTGTTAGCGTGCTGGCATGTAGAATTCAGGACTACCTGAAAACTTGAATTCAGGACTTCGACAAACTCAGTCGAACAGGAGGAAGGGGGTTGAGTAAGACTTGTAAAGAAATGGAAACAAAAAACGATACAATGCGTTCACAAGGGCAAAGGACACAGAAGCTCAGGGTCGCCGGCTCCGTCAGCGCCAAGTCAAATCTCACCGGCGACCTGTCGGTTATGCGCAGCATGCCCGAATCGCTCGCCGCCGAGGCCGCGGTCTTAGGCTCAATGCTGATTGACCCGGAATGTATCGGCGACGTCGTCGAGCATTTGACCGCGGAGGCCTTTTACCGCGTCGAACACCGCTATATATACGATGCCCTTATCACTCTATATGAAAAAAATCAAGGCGTCGGAATAGACGCCGTATTGCTTCGTGACGAGCTTCTAAAACGAAAGCAGCTCGAAGAAGTTGGCATCGACTATATCGCAAAGATCCTCGACTCCGTGCCCTCTTCGGCGAATGTCGGTTATTATACTGGCATTGTAAAAGATAAAATGCTCCTTCGTGAGCTTATCGGCACGGCCGGTGAAATTCTCGACAGCGCATACAATCAGGTCGGCGATACGGCGGAAGTCCTCGACGAAGCCGAGCAGAAAATGTTTGCAATCACCGATAAGCACGTAAGCGGCAGCGCCTCAGCACTGAAGGACCTGGTCGCCCGCTCCTTCGACCTTATAGAGAAACGTCAGGGCATTCATGTTACCGGCCTGCCAACCGGTTTTTACGAGCTTGACGAATTAACATGCGGCCTGCAGAACGGGGAGATGATAATAGTAGCCGGTAGGCCCAGTATGGGAAAAACCTCCCTCGCCCTGAACATAGCTGAGCATATCGGCCTGATGGAGAAGACTCCCGTCGCGATATTCTCACTGGAAATGGGCAAACAGCAGTTGGCGGAAAGATTTTTATGCAGTATCAGTGAAATCGACAGCCAGAAAGTTAGAAGAGGCCTTCTAAGCGATTCAGATTATAAGCACCTCGCCAATGCCTGTGCAGAGCTGTCCGAGACGCCGATTTTTATCGACGACACCTCTACCCTGACCCCCCTCGAACTTCGCGCCAAGGCAAGGCGCCTTAAGAGCAGACACGACATAAGCTGCATTCTGGTCGATTACCTGCAGTTGATGCACCTCGGATCAGGACGCGTTGAATCCCGCCAGCAGGAAATCACCACAATCTCAAGATATCTCAAAGCTCTGGCAAGAGAGCTGAGCGTACCTGTTATCGTCCTGAGCCAGTTGAATCGCGCCGCGGAAGGCAGGGAGAATCACAAGCCGCGAATGAGCGACCTGCGTGAAAGCGGCAGTATCGAGCAGGATGCGGACGTTATTATGCTCCTGCACCGAGAGGACTATTACAAACGTAATGAAGAGGACTATGAGCCAAACAATACGGCCGAACTGATAATTGCAAAGCAGAGAAACGGGCCGACAGGAACTGTAAAACTCACATTCAGAGAAAAAATTACGAAGTTTGAAAATGCCTCCCGCGTCGAAATTCCAGCCGGTGAAGGAGTACCCTTTTGATAATGGATGATAACTATTGACATGCGAAACACGATTTTAACTGTCCTGATATCGATTGTGCTTCTTAGCATCTGCCCGGGCTGCGCATCCAACGCCAACCGAGCCGATAACAACAAAAAGAAGCCGGCCGTTGATAATGGCGACAGAAACATTATCCAATCGATTGAATTCGTGAACAACCGGGCGTTTAAAGACAAGGCTCTGCTTAAAAGGGTGGACTTTGAGGTGGGCGACTATCTTGACCCGATCCTGGCTGATGCATACAGAAGGACACTTGCCGAATTTTACCGCAAAAAAGGCTTCCCCTTCGCAGAGGTAACACTGGACAGTGAGCAATTGGAGCAGGGCCGGGTGGTTTATACCTTTAACGAGGGGCAAAAGGTCAAAATCGCTTCAGTGAAATTCAGTGGCAATGACTCCATAAAGACTTCGGCGCTTAAAAACACCATAAAAACAAAAACAACGAAATGGTTTTTTTGGCCCGCCTATTATGTCGAAGAGGTACCCGCTGAAGACACAGCAAGGCTGGTGGATATTTACCACGATAGAGGCTTCCTCGATTACGATATAAAAGCGAAAAAAGATTTCACTGATGGCAAAGTGGATATAACTTTCGAAATTAACGAGGGTCCGAGCTATACAGTCGGAAAGATTAACTTCACCGGCGCTACTCACTTCAACAACGAAAAACTACTGGAAGGCTTACAGTTGGAGTCCGGGCAGGTTTATCATGAACGAAGGGCCCAGGCACACGTCAAGCAGTTGCTGAAGTTATATCGTGAGAACGGCTTTGTTGATGCAGTGGTTAATGAAAAGTACCTTTTTACTACCGATCCAAATGTTGTAAATCTTGAATATAATATCAGAGAGGGCAATCAATTCAGGGTAGGTCGGGTTGACATAACAGGAAATGAGCAAACACAGGATAAAGTCGTTCGGCGGGTGTTCGACGAGTATGGTTTTACCCCGGGTGAGTTTTACAACGCTGACTTGGCCCCCAAAGAAGGTAACGGCAAGCTGGAAGAATATGTTCAACAGATGACATTGTCCCAGGAGGTGATTATCAGGCCAGTCACCCCTGCCAGCGGCGCGGATAACGCCAAGGACATAAAGGTGGACATCAAAGAGGGACAAACCGGCTCGCTGATGTTTGCTGGCGGTGTTTCCAGTGACTCAGACATTATTGGACAGGTCGTTCTGGAGCAGCGAAATTTCGATATTACGGACTGGCCGGAAAGCTTCGGGGAATTCATCACCGGTAATGCCTTCAAAGGAGCCGGGCAGACTTTGAGAGTTGCTCTCGAACCGGGTACCATAGTCAGCCAGTATTCGGTTTCCTTTACCGAACCATACTTCAGGGACAAACCTGTTTCACTTAATTTGGCAGGCTCAAGCTGGGAAAGAGAGATCGAAAGACGCGGCGACCACAGGCTATATGACGAAGGCAGAACAAAGGGGTACGCAGGATTTGAAAAACGATACGAGGACGACTGGCGAAGGAGTATTGGATTCAGAGCTGAAAATATTGAAGTTGACAGCATCTATATAAATGCTCCCAAAGAAATAAAGGATGTTGAAGGCTATACATTCCTCACAGGAGTAAGGTTCGGCATCGGAAGGGATTTGAGAGACGATATGTTTAACCCGAGTGCCGGTTATAAGTTTAATGTCGGTTACGAGCAGGTCGTTGGAAATGAGGATTTCGGAATCTTGCAGGGAAACATCGTGGGATTCAAAACCCTTTACGAGGATTTAGCTGACCGAAAAACTGTTCTGGCGATGAAGCTTCTTGGTGCAACTACGTTCAGCTATGCTCCGCCTTTCGAGAGATTTTACGGCGGCGGAACCGGCACTTACAGCATCAGAGGTTTTGACTATCGAGGCGTCAGCACAAGAGGCTTACAAACCAATGTGGCTACCCCGCAGAGGAAAGACCCGATAGGCAGCGAGTGGATATTTTTAGCAAATGTCGAAGTTGCGGTTCCTGTAGTAAGCGACAATCTTTCGGCTTTGTTTTTCGTGGACAGCGGTGCGATAGATACCGGGCCATACCGCGCATCAATCGGGACAGGCATACAGATACTGATCCCGCAATGGTCCGGGCCGATGCCGATGAGATTTGAATTTGCAGTTCCGTTTTTGAAGGACGACGAGGACGAAACCAGAGTATTCAGCTTTTCGATGAGGGGACTGTTTTAAATTGATCCCGCCTTTGGCGGATATAAGATTGCGATATTGTATTATGAATCAGGTGTAAATCTGGAAAGGGTTATTTATGAAATTCAAGATGATGGTTTTAAGTTGTTTGATGTGTGCGATTATTTTGGCAACTGGATATGAATATCTCCAGGCCCAGCCGAATGTTTCCGGGACGACTTCGAAGATAGGGGTAATCAGTGTCCACACTGCTCTGCGTAATTGCCAGGCAACTCTCAAGTTCACCGAAAGATTAAAGGCCGAACAGGAAAAAATGATTTCAGAGGAAAATAAGCTCGCTACAGACCATAAGGCGCTGGCAGATAGTCTTAGGGTATTTAAACCGGACAGCAGCGAATATATGGAAACACTTCAGAAGACGGTGCAAAAACAAAGCGAGCTGAAGGCCCTCCAGGAAGTCAATCCTCGTCGAAGCAGGTTAAGACAAATGCAATGGACACAAAAGATTTATACGGAAATACTTCGGATAACCAGGGAACTGGCCGCACAAAAGGGACTGACTCTGGTACTTGCTGCCGAAGAGCCTGAATTCCCTTTCAAAAGTTATGAGGAACTCGTAATGACCCTCAGCACCAATAAAGTTCTTTATAATAACGGGTGCGTGGACCTTACCGGTGAAGTAATAGCCGAGTTGGATAAAATACAGTCAAAACTTGGATCGTAAAAAATACAGGACGAATATTAGATGCCTGATGCTGGAATGAAGAGGATTCCGGTTGGTTCGGTTTTAGACATAAGAAAAAGTATATGTTTAAGAATGAGAGTGATGAATTGTGAATTAATCAATTACTGTGATTTCCATTTCGGTGTTTGATTTTGCCCGTGTTTTTTAAAATTAACAAATGAGTTTAACAATTGAACAATTAGCAAAAAGGCTTGGGGCCGACCCCGATAAAATCGGCAGCAGTGCGCTCGGCGTTTTATCGAAAGAAATAACGGGAGTGGGCCCGGTCACAACGGCCGGTGAAAATGAAGTTACTTTCGTCTCAGGTGATAAATATAAGGCGGCCCTTGCAGATTCCAGTGCAGTCGCAGTTATTGTTCCCGAATGTATTGAAGGTTTAAACAAACCGCAACTGGTCGTCAACAATGTCAATGCCGCTTTAATAGAAGTGCTGAATATTTTTGCGCCTAAACTAAAGCCGGTTATCCCGGGGATTGACCCAACCGCAAGGCTCGCCCGGAATATCAAGATTGCTGAAGGCGTTTCCATTGGCGCTTACGTAGTCATTGATGATGGTGTTGAAATCGGACCAAACACTTTAATCTCCAGCGGATGCAAAATAGGTGAAAATTCAAAAATAGGTAACAATTGCCGCCTTGACAGTAATGTCGTTATTTATCATAACTGCCGTTTAGGCAGCAATGTCGTGATCCAGGCCAACAGCACGATCGGCTCGACCGGCTTTGGTTATTCATATATCGAAGGCACCCACAGACTTATTCCACACAACGGCTCAGTTATAATTGAAGATTTTGTCGAGATAGGAGCCAACTGCTGCATTGACAGGGCCAAATTTGATAATACTATAATAGGAACCGGTACAAAGTTAGATAACCTTGTTCATATAGCCCATAACGTAGTCATCGGCAAATGCTGTCTGATAACTGCGCAGTGTGCTATCGCCGGGAGTTCAAAGCTCGGTAATGGTGTTGTCATGGGAGGCCAGGCCGCTGTGAAGGACAATATTGAAATAGGTGATGGAGCAATGATTGCCGGACAATCAGGCGTCGCTCGGGACGTACCGGCCGGACAAACGCTTTTTGGATGTCCGGCACTCGAAAAGAAAGAGGAGTTCCGGATAATCAGCGCCAGGAAACGTTTGCCGAATATGACAAAGCAGATAAAGCAACTAATCAAGAGGGTAGAAAGACTTGAAGCTGCAGAAGACGATAAAGAGTGAGTGCAAGATACACGGTCCTGGCTTGTTCGGAGGTGAGGAAGCAAAACTTCTTTTCCGCCCAGCTCCTGCGAATTCGGGGATAACTTTTGTCCGAACAGATGTCCCCGAGCCGGTACGGATTAGCGCTGTTGCGTCAAATATTGCCGAGCGCAGCCGTCGCACAACATTAAAAAAAGGTCCAGTGAGTATAGAAACCATCGAACATTGTCTTGCCGCGGTCAATGCACTTGAGATTGATAATCTTATCGTAGAAGTTAACGGCCCTGAGTTACCAGCCCCTGACTGCAGCAGTGCCGAGTACTTCAAGATCCTTAAAAGCACCGGATTGGTTGAGCAGAATGTAAGCCGGAAAGAATTTGTTATACAGAAGCCCGTTACTATTGCCGCCGGTGATGCCTGTATTTACGCCCTGCCGTATTCGGACGATGGATTAAATCTGACTTATGACCTGGATTACGGAGGTCACACCGGTATCGGCAGGCAGATTTTCAGTTGTCGTCTTACACCGGAAAGTTTCGAGAAAAACCTGGCGCCCGCCCGAACCTTTTTACTCGAAGCTGAAGCCAAGCAGTTTCAGAGCCGGGGAATGGGAACTCACATCAGCCCCCGAGACCTTTTAGTCATCAACTCAGACGGCCCTATTAAGAATAATTATAGATTTCCCGACGAGTGTGTTCGGCATAAGATTGTTGATTTAATCGGAGATCTTGCCTTGGTAGGGCGAGCAATCAAGGGTAGGGTTGTAGCTTATAAAAGTGGCCATTCCCTCAACCAGCAGCTCGCAATGAAATTATACGAAGCGGCACAGAAGCAGGAGCAGATGGAAAAGTTCGGGACCGATGCCCTATTGGATATTAGGCAGATTACGAAGATTCTCCCGCACAGATACCCATTTTTATTAGTCGATAAAGTAATTGAAATCGAAGGCCACACTCGAATAAAAGGCATAAAGAACGTAAGTATTAATGAACAGTTTTTCCAGGGACATTTCCCCGGGACTCCTGTTATGCCGGGAGTTCTTATCGTAGAAGCAATGGCTCAGGTGTCCGGTTTGCTGTTTGCACAGAGGCTCGAACATACCGGTCAACTCGCAATGCTCCTCAGTATGGACAACGTCAAACTGCGAAAACCCGTGATTCCCGGCGACCAGATTATTCTTACTGCCGAGACAATCAGATTGAAGAAGAGAACGGCACATTGTCGATGCAGGGCGATGGTGGGCAATGCAGTTGTCGCCGAAGCTCACATCAAATTTATGCTCGTTGACGACGAGAAATTATAGAAAATAATTTAAGGTGATAATTGTTAGTTATTATATAAAACTGATATGTAAATCTTCCAATAATTATCGGAGGTTAAAGAAAAAGAATGGAATTACAGATCCATCCAAGTGCAGTAATTCATAAAGATGCCGAACTGGCTGACGGAGTTAAGGTCGGGCCCAACTGCTTTGTCGATAGCGGGACAATAATCGGAACTGGTACAATACTCGAGGCAAATGTGGTGATTAGCAAGGATGTCAAAATCGGAGAAAATAATCATTTTTTCCCGAATTGCGTCATTGGTAGTCGGCCGCAAACTCTCAATTTGAACTTAGACGACGAGATCGGCAGGCTTGTGATAGGCGACCGAAACGTCTTTCACGAGCAGGTAACAGTCCATCCCGGTATGCATGAAGGATCCAAAACCACAATTGGGAATAATAATTTCATTATGGTCGGCGCCCATATTGGACACGACTGCACTCTTGGAGACAAGATTGTTATGAGTAACCTCGTGCAGATAGGCGGTCACTGCAAAATCGATAACGGTGCCTGGTTCAGCGGTCTCTCTGGAGCGCACCAGTTCGTCACCATTGGTAAGTGGTGCTACGTCGCAGGACTTGCAGGAATTAGCCGGGACATACCGCCTTTTATGACCATCAGCGGGCATTATCCTCCACGGATTCGAGGGGTTAATAAGAGAGGCTTAAAACGGGCCGGCCTGAACGAACAACAGCAGTCGCAAATACTCGATGCCTATAAGAAACTCTATCGTAAGTCAGGTTCGTTGCTCGAAAATGCAAAAGCTCTGGCGCAGGAAAACGGTCTCGACGAAAATGTTAAGGCTATAATTGACAGCATAACTAAAAGCAGCAAGCATCAGTACGGCAGATATCTCGAAACGTTTAGATGACATTAAGTATCAATGTCAGTAACCACATACAGTAAAGTTTGGCAAGGAAGCAAAACAGCAAACCAAAGGTAAGCAATGCAAAAAACAAAAGTGAGAACCGCTGTCATCGGCGCAGGTAAAATGGGGGCCATACACGCCAAGGTCTATGACCAGCTTGAGCAGAGTGATTTTATTGCCGTAGTCGATATCGACGCCGACAAGGCCGGGGCCCTGGCCGAGAAATATAAATGCTCGGCGTTTTCCGATTATAACGATATCCTCGGGAAGGTTGACGCGGTAACGATTGCAACTCCAACGGTAACTCATCTGAATCTGGCAAAATTGTTTATCGAAAACAATATCGCCGTACTGATTGAAAAGCCGCTTGCGGCCAACGTCGCCGAAGGCCGGCAGATTGCTGAGCTTGCAAGCAAGCGCAACGTTGTTGCCGCGGTGGGTCATTCCGAAAGATGTAATCCCGTTGTTCAGGCTATTAAAAGGCTCGATATCGAACCGAAATTTATCGAGGCCAACCGCATCAGCCCTTATCCGTTCCGCTCAACTGACGTCGGTGTTGTACTGGACGTGATGATTCACGACATAGATATTATCCTGTCACTGGCTGCCAGTAAAGTCAGTAAAATAGACGCAGTCGGTCTCGGTGTTATCGGAGAAAAGGAAGATATCTGTAATGCAAGAATTGTATTCGAGAACGGTTGTATTGCGAATGTTACCGCTTCGAGACTCGCCCTGAAAACGGAAAGAAAGGTTCGGGTCTTCAGCCGGCAGGTGTATGTGAGCCTCGATTATTTTAAAAAGAGCGGCATTGTAATAAAAGCCGACCCGAACACCAATGTTCTCAAGTGGATAAAGGAGCATCAGGAGGCTGGAGATTTCGACATGACGACGGTAAATTGGCCGGATTTATTGCACATCGAAGAGCTTGACATCGACGACAAAGAGCCTATCCGCCTGGAGCAGGAAAACTTTCTGCGGGCGGTTATGGATAGTGATTTTACTCCCGAGGTCAGTGCCGAGGAAGGTCTGGCCGCGCTTCAATGCGCCGAGAAAATCCTGGAATCGGTCAAAACAAATCAATGGAACGAAAAAAAAGATAGTAACACTTAATCGATACATTTATTTGAATTACGTTTTTTTTTAGAGGTGAAAACTATGATTAGTAAGTCCTGGTATTGTGGAATGTTGACGGCTGTTATTTTGGCATGCGGCTGCGGCGAGACAGCGAAAGAGGCGAACATTGAAAGGAATATCATGAAACCGGAATCGAATCTGGTAAAGCTCCAGACAAGTATGGGCAATATCGTTATTGAGCTTAACGCTCAGGCCGCACCTGTTACCGTTAAGAACTTCCTCCAATATGTAACCGATGGATTTTATGACGGAACCATATTTCATAGAGTCATACCGGGCTTTATGATTCAAGGCGGCGGCTTCACGGAACAGATGGATAAGAAAGAAACGCGTGAGCCAATAGTAAACGAAGCAAGTAACGGCCTCGGAAATGAGCGGGGCACAATCGCAATGGCTCGGACAAACGAACCGGACAGCGCAACCTGTCAGTTTTTCATTAACCACGTCAACAATGCGCCTTTAAATTACGTTTCGAACGGTAATCCCGGATACGCGGTATTCGGCAAAGTAATCGAGGGAATGGACACTGTCGATGCAATAGCCTCAATAAAAACCACAACAAGGAAAGGTTATCAGAACGTCCCGGACAGACCTATCGTGATAAAATCCGCGACAATCGTCTCAAAATAAGTTCGACGCATCACCGCTGATAAGATGCTTTCAGATTTTAAGCTTTAGCTCGCTAACGAGCTGGTGAGCCAGACGCGTTGGTTCCGGCAGGCGGTATTTAACCGCACATGCTAAGGTGATTTCTATCGCATCCTCCAGCAGACATTTATTACCCACGGAAACGAAAACCGGCTTGACATTCGCACGCGTTCTGAGCACAGCACCTATTGTTTGAGATTGCCCGCTCAGCATGCCCTTCTTGTCCTTCAGCAAAGAATGCGCACCTTTTTCCAGCCCGGGCTCTTCATAGACACCGGTTAATCTGCTCTTTGCACAGCCGATAGTCGGCCTATCGAAAAACAATCCCAGATGAGCCGCAAGGCCGAGCCTGCGTGGATGCGCTATCCCCTGACCGTCGATCATAAATAAATCCGGCTTGCTTTTTAATTTTTCAACCGCAGCGATACATACCGGAGCTTCCCGAAAAGACAGCAGCCCCGGTATATATGGAAAAGCAACTTTTCGCACCGCACTCGCTCTCTCTATTAAGGTGAAATCAGGCAGCTTCAGCACCACAACAGCGGCAATAATTTCCCCCCCGTCCCTGCTGAACGCGCAGTCAATCCCCGCAATCAGCCCCGGCGGCCTTTTCAAAGGTATAAACCGCACCTTCGAGGCAAGCCCCTCCTGACACTCCCGCGCCTCCGAGTAAGACAAATACCAGCCATGCAGTTTCTTCGTCTTCATAACCGCTCCGAATGGCTATTACGGTAAATCGGTTAGTTTTTTCTCAAGATCACTTACAGGCGTAAAGTACCACGTCTTGCTTATCTTTTGACTGGCGAGTAAACCCCGTCTTTCCAAATCCAGCAAATCGATTCTGGCTGTCTGATATACAACGTTGTTGCTTATCTGGTGCGATTTAAATGTATATCTTTGGTGGGGATGCCGAAGGGCATGACTGATTAGCGTACGTTGGCGATGATTGAGCACAATTATGCCTCGCAGTTGATTTTCAATAGCCTGTAGTTTCTCGGTTTTGCGTTCGATGTATTCGTGAAGTTCTTGTATAGCTCGTCGGATTACATCAAGATGATAAAGAAGAAAGTAAGTGAGATCATTGTCGTCCGTCTCAGTGTGAAGAAAAGCACGGCCGTATTTTGCAGGTGCTTTTCGTATAATCTGCGAAATTGAAATGAACTCGAAAAGCCAAAAGTTATGGCGGAGCATTGACCAGTAAAATAAAGCCCTGGCTGTTCTACCGTTACCATCCACAAATGGATGGTCATAAGCCAACCAGAAGTGCAAAATAATTGACCTAATTACAGGATGGATAAAACCGCTTGGTGTTTTACCGTTAGCAAAATCACACATAGCAGCCATTCTTTCTTCAAGTTGACCTGCTGGCGGCGGTTCATGGAAAACTTCATTATACATATCGATAATATGTATCTTTTCAGTTGCTTTGCGGAATCGTCCCGCTGCTGATGAGTCGTCCAACGTTTTCTCTGTAACAAGTTGATGAATATCAAAAACCAATTCTTTGGATAATGGTTTGTCTTTGATTTTTCCGATTTGTTGCATAGTTTTGTAGTTGTTAAGAATCATCCGTTCGCTTTTGTCACGGGGTGAGCGGCCTGTTTTAATCATCTCTTTTGCAACTCTTCGAGTTGTAGCTGCACCTTCGAGTTGACTTGATGTGATTGCCTCCTGGATTAGTGAACTAACATAATATTGGTCTCTTGTATTCGGGTTTGTGATCTGTTCCGGCATTCGAATTAATCCCCCAGCCCCTTGATCAATCTCGTGAAGTATTTCAGGCGTAGGATCCACTTCGATATATTTGAATGGTCCCCCGTTTTTGTCCTTAAGCGGGACTTGCTTAAAAAGACTACGACGTTGCATTTTTAGAGCAAACCACCATTGCTCATGGTCTAGACCTTTTGGGGGGGAATGGTAAATAAGCTTATCCCAATGAAGATATTTGCCTCTCACTGAGGGAGCAAATCTTTCTCCAAAAATCTTTGGAATCAACTCTTGATCATCCTTAATTCGTTCCCATATTGTTCCAAAATCAGGTGGCTTTTTAGGCATTTTCATTGCGATATCACCTTTAATATAAGTAATTTACGTAAATACTAATTATGTACTAATTTACTGAATATTAGTATATATTTCGGATAGTTTCTGTCAAATACTAAATTTAAATATTTTAGTATTAAATTAGTACAAAAATGGTCCTTCCGATAATATTTTGGCTATTGTCGCTAAAGAATCCTCTTCTTTGTTACGTCCGAAAACAAAGCTGTTTGGCAATAGATTACCCTCATATCTCAAAACCATCGATTAAAAGCATTTTACCTTTTCGCTGTTGTGTGTTACAATTATTAGTTTGGGTTATTGTAGAATTTCTAACTGGAGCATACATAGGGTAATAAGAGCACAAAATGGCCAGGCAAATAGACAAAGCAATCAGGATTACAGGTGCCGCCGAGCACAATCTCAAAAATATCAGTCTCGATATACCCCGCGACAAGCTGGTGGTAATCACCGGTATCAGCGGCTCAGGCAAAAGCTCGCTCGCATTCGATACTATCTACGCTGAAGGCAGAAGGAAATATGTCGAGTCGCTCAGCACCTACGCCCGCCAGTTCCTCGAGCAGATGCAAAAACCGGCCATCTCGGATATCACCGGCCTGCCCCCCACTATCGCCATTGAGCAGCGAAGCGCCAGCAGCAACCCACGCTCAACGGTAGCCACCACCACTGAAATTTACGATTATTTCAGACTTCTTTTCGCCCGTGTCGGCCAACCCCACTGCTGGGTATGCGGCCAGGAAATTACCAGCCAGCATTCGTCCCAGATAGTAAATTCGATTCTCTCCAGACCCGAGGGCACCAAGCTCCAGATTTGCGCCCCGCTGATCCGTGGCAAAAAAGGCGAGCACAAAGATATCTTCACCGCCATACAACGGGAAGGCTTTGTCCGTGTCCGGGTCGATGGAGCTGTCTATGACCTGCGCAATGTCCCGGATTTGAGCAAGAATAAAAAGCACCATATCGCGGCCGTTGTTGACAGGCTGATAATCAATAAATCGATTCGCGTGCGCCTGGCCGACTCCGTCGAGACCGCACTCAAAGTAGCAGACGGTATCCTTCTCGTGCTCGTACAGGAACCTCACCAGAGCAAATCAAACGGAGGCAGCGGCAAGTGGGAAGAGGTTATTTACAGCGAAAAATTCGCCTGCCCAAAACACCCGCAGGCAAGTCTCGAAGAACTCTCCCCCCGCCTCTTCAGCTTCAATAGTCCGTACGGGGCCTGCAAAGGCTGCGACGGCCTGGGGACGATTCTTGAGTTTGACCCCGACCTCATAGTACCGGATAAAAGCGTCTCGCTGGAAAATGGTGCCATCGATGCCTGGCGCAAAGGCGGCAAGAGAATGAATATCTTCTATAACCGCCTCGTCAAAAGGTTCTGCAAAAAGATGCAAATCAGCAAATCGGAACCTTTCAGTAAAATACCGAAAGAGTTCGTACAAATTCTCATGCACGGAACAACCGCGGCCGACAAAAAGAAATACGGCGTCGCCTTCGAAGGTGTTATACCGAATCTCGACCGGCGATGGAAAACCACTACCAGCGAGTACGTCAAAACCAGACTGCACAGCTACCTTTCGGAACAGTCCTGTCAAAGCTGCGGCGGTGCTCGCCTGAGGCCCGAAGCAATCGCCGTAACCGTCGGAGGTAAAAGCATAAATGAGCTGTCCGCACTTAGTATCGAAAAGGCGCAGAAGTTTTTCAGCAAACTTAAACTGGATGATGAAAAAGCCGTTATCGGTGCCGCCGTCTTAAAAGAAGTAAAGGCCAGGCTTAAATTTATGGTCGATGTCGGCCTCGGATATCTGACCCTGGATAGAATGAGCAGTACACTTGCCGGCGGCGAGGCGCAGCGAATCCGCCTGGCTACACAGGTCGGCAGCGGCCTTGTAGGGGTCTGCTACGTACTCGATGAGCCGACAATAGGCCTGCACAAGCGCGATAACGACCGTCTGCTCGGCATACTGCAGCGCCTCGCGCGCTTAGGCAATACGGTCATAGTCGTAGAGCACGATGAAGATATAATAAGAAGCGCCGACCATATTATCGATATAGGTCCCGCCGCCGGTGCCCACGGCGGCGAACTTGTCGCACAGGGCAAGCTGGAAGATATAACCGCATGCGAAGAATCACTAACCGGAGAATATCTAAGCGGCCATAAGAGCATTTCCCTGCCCGTAAAGCGCAGAAAATATAACCTCCGGAAATGTATCGAGGTAAAGGAAGCAGCGGAAAACAATCTTAAAAATATCGACGTCAAGTTCCCGCTCGGCGTATTCACCTGCGTAACGGGTGTTTCCGGCTCAGGCAAGAGCACTCTGGTAACCCGGATTCTGCTTCGGGCATTAAAACGCCGGCTCTACCACTCCCGCGAAAAACCGGGCAAACACAAAAACATCCTCGGCATTACTCAGATCGATAAAATTATCGAGATAGACCAGTCCCCCATCGGCAAAACACCGCGCAGCAACCCGGCCACATACACCGGCGTCTTCGACCTGATAAGGAAGCTCTTTTCAATGACACGCGAGGCCAAAATTCGCGGCTATAAGCCCGGCCGGTTCAGCTTCAATGTTAAAGGTGGTCGCTGCGAATACTGCCGCGGACAGGGAACAAAGAAGATTGAAATGCACTTTCTCCCCGATGTCTATGTCACCTGCCAGAGCTGCCGCGGCTCAAGATACAACCCCGAGACACTTCAGGTTACGTATAAAGGCAAAAATATCGCCGACGTACTGAATATGAGAATAGATGAATCGCTCGGATTCTTCTCGAATTTCCCGAAGATTACCCGCGTACTGCAAACGCTGGTCGATGTCGGCATGGGTTATATGCAGCTTGGCCAGTCCTCGACAACCCTATCCGGCGGAGAGGCCCAGCGAGTAAAGCTCGCCGCCGAATTAGGCAAGGCCGCTACCGGCCATACCCTCTACCTGCTCGATGAACCAACTACCGGCCTTCACTTCGCCGATATCCATAACCTCCTGAACGTCCTCCAAAGGCTCTGCGATATGGGTAATACAGTAGTAGTCATCGAGCACAACCTCGATGTAATAAAAATTGCCGACTACATAATAGACCTCGGCCCAGAAGGCGGAGATAAAGGCGGTACAATCGTCACCGCGGGCTCACCGGAAGAAATCATAAAAAACAAAAAAAGCTACACCGCAAAATTCCTGAAAGAAAAACTTGTGAATACCGGATAAATATAAGTGGTGAGAAAAATCACACTCTAATTGGTTAATTTGTTTGCAAAAAGTCTTGTATATTGTTATTTTAGCTGTGAAAAGAGCGACAAGAAAAAAACGGGCTTACTATAATGAAAGAACTATTCACAATAGGACACTCGAATCACTCGCTCGACCATTTTATCGAATTACTTTTATCACATCGGATTTCCAGCATAGCCGACGTCCGATCAAGCCCCTATAGCAAATACTCGCCCCATTTTAATAAGGATGTGCTCAATAGCATCTTGAGAAACGCCAACATTGGCTATATATTCTTGGGCAGGGAATTAGGCGCACAACGCTCTGAGGATGATTGCTACATTGACGGTCAGGCAAAGTACGAGCGAATCGCCCATTTGCCAATCTTCCGGCATGGATTAGAAATAGTCCTTCAGGAAGTTAAACGTAATAGAGTTGCTCTTTTGTGTGCGGAATCCGATCCCATAACATGCCATAGAACGATACTAATATGCCGCGAATTGAAAAAGATCTGTTCAGACTTGGAGATAACCCACATCTTGGGAGACGGCACAGAAGAACGGCAGGAATTGTCGGAGAAAAGGCTCATTAACCTTCACAAACTTCAACCTGAGCTGTTCGGAGACCTGACCTCAACATCCGGCCTCATTGAGAAAGCGTATGATTTACAAGCCGAAAAAATAGCATATAAAAAGGTGACCATAGAAGCATGAAACTCTTTACGATTGGTTTTACCAAAAAGTCCGCTGAAGAATTTTTTACACTATTGCAGAATGCTGGTGTACATCGCATTGTTGACATTAGGCTAAATAACTCCTCTCAGCTTGCCGGATTCGCAAAAGCGCGAGACCTAAAATATTTCCTCCATGCTATAGCGGGGATTGACTATGTGTACATACCGGATTTCACACCAACACAGGACATTCTTGATGACTTCAAGAAAAACAAAAGC
>JAVVFI010000389.1:0-5099 GCA_032250555.1 Sedimentisphaerales bacterium | reverse complement strand
TCTGGTACGTAACGCCCTGATTTCAGGTAAACGTCCGTGGTATCTTCGCTTTCTGGTAAACGGACAATTCGTACAAGCCCTTAGAGAATCCGACATAGTAATCAGCACCGGGGGTCACCACATCACTACTATGTTCGTACCAGATGCGGCCACTCCTCAGATATTCGATATGGCGGTAACTTTGCTTTATGAAAAACCATTATTACTCTGGTCACAATCTATCGGTTCATTCAGATTCAAGTCGGCTAAAAGCAGATTGATGATACAAAAAATACTTTCGGGTACGAGCCAGATATTTATCCGAGATGAGGATTCGGCGGAACAAATAAAAGAAATGCAGGTCTCCCTTGAAAATATATCAAAAACACGCGAATCCGTATTCGGCCTGTGTGATATTGTTAAATCACGAACTAAACCGAGTACTCGCCCGCTCGTTATGGGCATCTCCGTATATGTTCACACACGAGCAAACCAAATCAAAGAACATGAAAACAACCCTCGTTATTTCGCATCGCTGATTGACCATGCCATAGAGGCCGGATATAAAGTGCGTTTTTTTCCGATGGAGCTGCAGGGTACAGACCGCAGCTTTATCGAGACCGTAATAAACAATGTCGATAAAAAAGAAAACTGTGAAATTGTTGAAGGCTTTCCCGGAACCTTAGATCATATTAATGCCATATCCCAGTGTAAAATGTTTGTCGGCCATAAAACTCACTCACAAATCTTCTCTTTATTAGCTGCAACACCGCTGCTGGCGATTGCATACCATAAGAAAACCGAGGATTTTATGGCTCAATACGGGCTCAAAGAGTATTGCATTACAGATGAGCAAATAAGCGAAGAAAAGCTGATTGAACTCTTCGATAAAATTAATAATAACCTGGATTTCATCAATGAGAAACAGGAAATGACGGGCCCGGAAATGTGCAAACAGGTCAGGGAAGATTTTGCACGAATGATCGAGCAGGTCCGCAAGTCAAGGTAAAACGAGGCAAAGGCAGGAGCCACAAAACAAAAAAACTTGATTTTAACCTGTAATCCCATCCTTTGATTTCCGATATTAACAACCAATTGTATAAATTTATTAAGAAGCTGTATCTAAGGTAATATTATGGCAACTTTTATTGCAGTATTATGTTTGATTGCAATAGTAGTATGTGTGCCTCTGGTAGTCTTGAAACCAAAGTGGGTATTCTACATATTCCTTGTATCAGCCGTATTCCACAGTGTACTCGCCAGCTACATAAATAGCGCAGGCAACCTTGGCATGCCCCGCACTTGGGCACCGGCAGATATCTTAGCGTGGTTGACATTAGCGGCGGCAGTTTTTGTGCCGCGGGAACGACAGTACCCGTCCGGCGTTATTGGAAAATGCTTTATTGTCATAGCAATATTAACGGCACTTGCGTTGATACAGGGGCTGCTGATGTACACCGAGACCGCCTTTACGCATTCGAGGGTGGCACACTTCGTTGCAGCAATGATATTCGGGCTTCGGTACTTCACAAACTTTTCCCGCGCAAATGGATTCTTAAAATTCTCGGTCTTTCTGCTGCTGGCGATGTTCGGCGTACATATCCTTGTAAGATTCGGTGTTTTCACACCCCGTGTCGCGGAAATTGATGTTTCAACACAATTGGGCGGTGAAAGAGGCACATATACTCTTGTTCCCCTGCTTTACCTTTCGCTGGTAAGTATTGCAATAGGCAGACTCGTAAGCAAAGTAGGTTGGTCTGCCACATCCATCCTGATAATAATGGTTGGCATAGCAGGCATAATTCTCAGCGAAACAAGGTCAATGTATGGAGCGATGGGCATACTTGTCATAGCATCGCTGCTATTCATTAAGGGCAGAATCAGAACTATGGTCGCGTTTGGGGTTGTAGGCATTCTCGCTATTGGAGCAACATCTGTGATAGGCTTCGATTTTATGGAAAGATTCAGGGCTGGCTCAACGAGAACGGGCAATGTCGAAATACCTAAGCCCTTTCAAAAAGGTACATGGAGAGCGCTGGAAAACGGAATTATCATTTCAAGCTATAAACAGGAACCTTACTTCATATTGACCGGCAGAGGTATCGGGGCACTGCATCCGGCACCAGCGGGCAAATCGCCTCTCGTGGGCTTTTATCATTCAGAATATCTTGGCTGGCTTGACAGGAACGGCTTACTCGGATTTGTAACGGTGCTCATCCTGATATTCGCTATCCTTGTGCGGAGCTTCGATTTATCCAGAAGTGACATCCCATATCTGCGGTATTACGGCACAACGAGCTTTTTATTAATGCTGGCATTGGCAGCCGACGGATTCTTCCACCCAATATTTTCGAATCCCCGCGGAGCACCGCTGCTGATATGCTTCGCTGCTATAATAGCCAACTGGCAGGACATCTATGCAAGCCTCTACCAGGACGATGATATCCCTGAAGAAGAAGATAGTATTGAAGATAGTATCGAGGAAGAAGAACCATATCCTGAACTTACCTATGTGTAAAGCCACGGCACATTGAATATACCCCGGAGCACTTTCTTAATTGCAGCAGGAAATAAATAAACCAAAAATGCGCATATTGATGGCAGCCGGTGCAAGCACAGGCGGTTTGTACACATATACCGACGCCTTATGCAGCAGTCTGTCTCGAAAAGGGGCAGATGTGACTGTTCTTACAAATCCATTGTGGGCTGACCTGCCAAGACCATTCAAAGTCGATAGACGTCTGTTCGAATTCATAGATAAGAAAAAACAGTGGTCAAAACTGCACTGGGCAGCAGATCGTTTTTACCGAAGCCTGCTTAACAGTTTGCGGCGGAACCGTTTTGCGATTCGTGAACGTTTCGATGTAGTTCATTTTCAGGGGGTAGGCACACCGTTACTGGATCAGTTTTTGTTAAAGCCCTTAGCGAGGCAATTGCCTGTTGTACTTACCGTTCATGATGTTAAGCCTCACTATAAACGTTTTGTCAGCAGGGATTCGTTCATAAAACGAAGCCTTCAAATCCCCCGGCGTTTGATTGTCCACTATGAGGACGGTAAAAGACAACTGGCCGACCACTGTGGGATTTGCTCCGACAATATAGACGTTATACCCCACGGAATTATGCCTGTGCAAAATCCCCCCGACCAGACGGATGCACGGAAAAAATTCAATCTACCGCAAGACCGCCAAATAATACTTTTCTTCGGAGGAATTCGCCCAAACAAAGGGCTTGACGTTCTTATAAAAGCGCTGGAAATTGTCAAATTGTTTAACGAACAAGTTTTACTTGTCATTGCAGGCGGCCTCCTCGGCAGATTCAGCTTCGAACAATATTCCAATATGATCAGAAATACCGGTTTATCAAATCATGTGCAGACTTTTATCAAATTTATCCCGGAAGAAGATGTGGATTATTTCTTTGCGGCATCCGATCTTGTCGTATTACCTTATTTGAAATTCGAAGCTCAGAGCGGAGTATTACTTCGCGCCTATGCGCACAAAAAACCTGTGGTTGTAAGCAATGTCGGAGCGATGGGAGAGCTTGTGTCGTCAGACAATATCGGATTAGCCGTAGAGCCCGGTGCAGTTGAGCCACTGGCTACGGCTGTTATAAATGCTCTGGATGGTCTCGATAAATTTCAATCTCATTATAGTCCTGAACTCGAAAGCAAATATAATTGGGAACATATTGCAGAACAGACTATGCGCAGTTATGAGGCCGCTATCAATATCAATTGTGATTGATACAGAGTGAAGATGAAAATAGCATACATCGTTTCGAGTTTGAAAATCAGCATGACCTTTGTGGTCAACGAACTCGAAGCGCATGAAAAAGCCGGATGGCAGGTCCTTCCTTTGGTCAGTTGCAAACCGGGTCCACTTGAGAATTTGTCCGAAGTTATGGTCAAATGGAACAAACGGGCGGTTCATCGCCCTGGCTTCTTGGCGCAGATAGGGGCAACCTTGAAAGAAATTATTACACACCCAATTCGTTTCGGAAAAGTCCTTTTTTGGCTGGCCACTTTGCTGCTGCATAGTCCCATCGAATTTGCAAAGGCACTTTACGAATTAACTGCCTGCTGCTGCTTTACCGAGGAGTGCAGAGGTTTCGGAGCAGAGCATATACATGTTCATTTTGCCAGCCGGTCACTTAGCCTTGGCCTGATGATGGGGATGCTGACTGATCTGCCAGTTTCCTGTACTGTTCATGCGTTTGATATATTTACAAGAAGCCCAGGCAGTTTAACAATGCGATTATCCAAATGCAAGTCCATAGCCTCCATATCTCAATTCAATGTCGAATATCTGCGAAAGAAATGTGACAATTCTATTTCCGACTTGTGTCGCGTTGTGCATTGCGGAATAGACGCAGAAAAATTCAGCCCTGTTTCTCACCAACCAGAATCCGGCAGAATAGTTTGTGTGTGTCGGCTTAGCGCGAAAAAAGGCCTGGATGTTGCGATAAGGGCTTGTGCTAAACTGCGAGACAATAATGTAAAATTCATATTCGAAATTGCAGGAGACGGGCCGCAGCGCCGGGACCTTGAGGAATTGATTGAAAGGCTGCATTTGTCTGACAAAGTTAAGTTACTCGGAGCCAAGCCAAACGACCAACTGGGAGGACTGTTTAGTCGAGCATCTGTATTTCTTATGCCCTGCGTTAAGACGTCAGATGGAGATATGGACGGTATTCCAGTGGCAATGATGGAAGCAATGGCATGTGAGGTACCGGTAGTGTCAACTACTATTTCAGGTATTCCCGAACTGGTCGAAGATGGAGTAACAGGCCGACTGGCTCCGGAGAAAGATGTTGATGCACTGGCACAAATTCTACAAGAGCTTCTTGAAGATATGGATAAAATCGAGCAGTTTGGAAAAGCAGGACGCCAGCGTGTCCTCACAGATTTTTGTATATCGGAAAACGCAGCAAAGTTGAGGGAATTAATCAAAAACTAATGCACATCCTTTATATTCATCAACATTTTGCAACGCCGGCAGGCAGCACCGGCACACGTTCGTATGAATTTGCCCGCCGATGGGTAAAAGCAGGACACAAGGTTACCTTGATAACCGGTTATTATGACATCGGCGGATTACAAGTGGACAAGGGGTTTTACC
>JAVVFI010000388.1:0-5100 GCA_032250555.1 Sedimentisphaerales bacterium | reverse complement strand
TTATGGTAACGGTCAACTATCTGCCAGTCCTGCTGCATCATCCAACGATGGCCTTGTATTACTCCAATGATAGTTCCTGAGGTAGCTGCGTTGTTGTCGGCATCCCAGCCGAAATTGAATGCGGTGATGAGGGTCTTTACGAAGTCGCCCTCGCCGTATAGCAAGGCGGCGATGGTTGAGGCTGTATTTAGTTCGTAGCCGTTTCTATCGCGCATCTCGCCACCGTGGAGGCTGTACTTTTCTTTAACGAGGCGGCGGGTTGTGCGCCAATCATTGGGATTCAGGCGATGCCATTTGCGGACATCGTTTACAATTGTTCTGATAGCGCATTTTGGATCGATAGCTTTAAGGCCGGAGTCGATGATATTTTCTATATCATCTGTTATGAAAGCCGTAGCTATCATGGTGGTGAATAACTGTGTTGTCTGGGCGGGTTCGGAGTCGATGGTGACACGGGTGTAGTTGAGGCCTATTTTTGCGGCTGTCCGGGGCATTGCAGGGGCGACGAGGCCGAATGACTCACAGATGAACTGGCCGGAGATATTGAAATTGGCCCATGGGTTAAAGACGATGCTGCCTGTGAGGGGCGGCTGGAAACCTATGTCCATCAGTTGGCGGGCGTATTGATTGGAACACCATATACGATTGTTGATTCGCTGTTTCCATAATTGAGTAATCAGATTAGGGGACAGCATAGTGGTGTTGTTTTTCTGCATCGCGACAATATAGACCCATTCGAGGTCTGTGTCGTCATCAGTTCGGGCGCCTTCGGGAAGGGCGGGGGTGTATCGTTTTACATTGCCGGGGGCGTTGATATACTTCATCTCGTGCTTTAGGCCGTTGAGATTGCCGAGTAACTGTCCGAGGAGGCCGCCCCGGATTTTGTCACGGAGGGTTTCGGCGGGCATGTCTATTGAGTTGTCTGCTGTGTAAGCGGGGCTATTTATTGTAATGGAAGGGATTATTAATAATACGGTTATTATTTTTATGATTGAGTTTATGATTTTCATTTTTTATCTCCAAAATCATCATTTAACAAGGGCTGGCTGATTGATAATAGAAAAAACTCATTAACAGTATAAACTAAAGCCCATACTACTTATATCGTTACTTTCCTGGATCCCTGCTTTCGCAGGGATGACAGAACAAGGAACCTTTATATACTTTAACAGAAAGATGGCTGCTTGATAATATAAAAGTAACGCTGTTTGGATTACTCGAACTGATCAATTTACCTTTACTTTCCTGGATCCCTGCTTTCTCAGGGATGACAGGACGGAGGGCGTACATTAAGATAAATCAAGTAGTGAGCCAGGTATCTATGATATCATCGGCGGCATTGGGGAGGATGCCGAGTATCCATGCGAGGTCGATTATTGTGGGGCGTTTGCGGATTTCGTGCATGTGGAGAACGGCGGACAGGAATCGCTCGCGTGAGCATTTAATATCCGTAAAGGTGTGAGCGGCGCCGGCGGCTTTGAGGCAGTTTTTGATTTCGTGAGGAGAACGGACTTGTTTGCGGGCTGCATTAATAAAGGTCCGCCATGTTTCGGCATCGGTTAGTTTTTCATGAATGGTTTTGAGAGCAGGTTTCTTTAGTTCGTATTGATCGCGGACGTTGTCGGCCAAGCCCGCCCAGAAAGTACTGTCGATGTCAGTTGGGGACGAGTGTAATTCGGGAGTTTCGATTTTGAAGATTCGTTCGTAGAGGGCGGCAGAAAAAATAGTGCCGAGGCCCACCTGGCGGCCATGAAGGTCATGGGGAATGCCGTCAAGGCTGGACATCATGTCAAGGGTATGGCTTAGAAGGTGTTCACCGCCAGAGGCAGGTGCTGAGGTGCCGATGATAGTCATTGCGATGCCGGAGTACAACAGGGCTTTTAGCAGGGCTTCTATGGCGGGAGACCGGCGGGTCATGATATCCTGGGGGTGGTTGAAATAATATGTCTCTAAAGAGTTGATAAGCTCGCTGCAGTACCGACAGAAGTTTTCTTCGCAAAAGATGTTGTTAAAGAGCCAGTCGGAGGTGCTGAGGGGTTTTGCGATGGTGTCACCGAGGCCGGCTGCGGTCAGCTCAGAGGGGGCATTAATAATGATGGAGGGGAGAGCAAATACGGCCAGCGGGGGGCGGGCGCGGATTAAGGTTTTAACGCCCTTAATAGTGGGAGCGACATTGGCGGCGGTATAGCCATTCATGGTTGCGGCGGTTGCAACGACAGCATAGGGTAGGTCGTGTTCGAAGGCTGACCATTTGGTAAGATCGTTTATGACGCCGGAACCGACTGCAAGGGCGATGTCGGCGGGGGGGAACTGCTCATTAAGCCAGTTGTGAGTAGTGTCGTTGCAAACAGGACTACCGTGGCCTGCATCAGGGACAATGATTTTGTGAACAGACCAGCCTTTATCATCGAGAATGTCACGGGCCTGGCGACCGACGATATCGAAGGTTCGCTGGTCGGCAACCAAGATAACACGGCGTCCGTCAACAAAGGAGCCCAGCACCTTTGGTAATTGAGAGAGGGCATCTTCCGAATATGTAATGTTTTTTATGGGGACCTTATGGCTTCGTCCGCATTGGCAATTAAAGGTTGTATCGAGCAATTTATCGAGATTCATTACATAATCTTTTCGATTATTACTTGTTGGCCGTCCGTAAAACGCGCGGTAGTGGCGTCTTCGGGGCTGATTTGCATCAATGTGTGTTGGTCCGGGTCGGCGGGCGGGCCGGCTTTGACGTGGACGCTGCGCAATCCTCCATACCACCAGCGGGTATGGCTGGCATATAACAGGTCACCCGGCTCGGCAGCCATTTTGTCCAGTGCTGATTGAGGGATGATAACCGTGTCGCTTCCTGCGAGGCTTTGATCAATTTTTGTTTGGAGGCGGACTTTATCTCCCGGCCGCAGGTTGGGCCGGCCTCCCTTGAACTTCCACATACCATCAATTTGTGTGCCGGCGACAAGGCCTTTCAATTTTTCGTCAGCTTTAGGTTTGGTAATAAATGTTACTGAAATGCCCAGAGAGCCTGCTGCTATCAAACCGAACAACGCTCGCATAAACTTATAGCTGTCCGGCCCCATTCCGAAATCGAGAGGCCCGACAAAAAAATCCGGCCAGATGAAAGACAGGGCTATCAAAAAGGCCCCACCGACGATGGTGATAAAGGCAGCAGCGGGGGTGTAGCGTTTCCAGATGATACCGAGAAAAATAGCAGTGAGAACCGGGGGAGTGACAGCGGCGGTGAACATGCTGTGCGCTCCGTAAATGGTATCTTTCATGTATATGGGGACCAAGGCCAGTCCCATGCCGGCGGCACAGAGACTTGTTATGCGGGCGACGCGGAGATAGTGTTTGTCGGTGCTGGCGGGCTTAACGTAAGGCCTCCAGATGTCATTTACGAATATCGCGCTTACGGCATTTATAAGTGTATCGGCGGTACTCATCAAGGCGGCGGTTAGGGCGGCGAGTACAAAGCCGAAGACGCCCGGGGAGCAAAGAAAATTAGCGGCCTGGACAAAAGAATCTTTAGCTTCGATAGATGCTTCGCCGTTGTTGACAAGTGCCCGGGCAATCCATCCGCCGCAACTGGTGGCGATGGCAGCAAGCGGGGCCAGGATGAGTATCCAGCAGACAACCATGCGACGTGAATCTTTGACGCTTTTTAGCGAGAGAAAGCGCATGATAAAACCCTGGTGCATGAGCATAAGAGCCCCGGTGTTGGCTAATCCGTCCTGAACGTATATTCCGATGAAACTGAACTTGGGCGGCGCGTTGAAATCCGAAAAAGCAAATTTGTGATCCTTTGGAAGAAGCGCCCAGAAATTACCAAAGCCGCCGAAGTGATAAATGGCAGCGGCGAATAAACCGAGGCCGGCGATGAGTAATATTATACCCTGGACGAGGTCGGTCATTATAACGGCTGTTTGCCCGCCTATATAGACGTATAAGGCCACTGCTACTGCTGTTATTATTGCACCGGTCATGACTTCCCAACCCAAAAGTGTTTCCAGCGTTCTGCCTAAGGTGATAAGGTTGATGCCAATGTATCCGACGAGGTAGAGCAGGATAATAAATGTTGCAGCGATTCGTGTTTTTTTGTCGAAGCGTGCTTCAAGGTACTCGGGAATGGACTGGATTTTCATATAGTAAATGATTGGTATCCAGACAAGAACGAGGATTGGCATCCAGAACCAATCGTTGAGGTAGGACTGTGTGCTGCTAATGCCATATTGAAATCCGACGGTGCTGTACTTGATGAAACTGTAGCTTCCCACGACCGTGGCGACGCAGGAGAAAGAGATAAGCCACCATGAAAATCTCTGTCCGCCGAAAAAGAAGTCTTTGGTACTTTTAGTATATCGGCCAAAGTACAAGCCGAAACCAAGTACAGTAACGAAATAGAAAAGCATGACTGTATAGTCGAGTTTTCCACCGATAATCTGGGCAATCATAAGGATTCTCCATTTGCCCAATTCGGGGCCAGAAAAGTAAAGATACAAGCGACAGCCAGCATCAGCAGGAAACCTGCGATGAGTATTATTAAGAGCCGGCGGTCTTCTGATGTTTTAAGGTTGAGGTATCCTCCACGTAATCCTCCCCAGATTCCGACGAGACACAATAATGCGCCAACACCGAACTGGCAGACAATAGGCCAAACTCGCAGCAGATTCACTTGCAATTTCTCCTGTTCATAAAATCCTGAACATCAATGGCCGGACATTGCCTGCCGGATTGACGCTTTATCCTTCAACTGCTGTCTAAGCCATTCGGGGCGATTGGTCGTTATTCCGGCTACACCAAGGTTGACCAGCCGGATTGCTTCATTGGGGTCGTCAACTGTCCAGACATAAAGTTTTTGTCCAGATGCTTTTACAGCAGCCATAAATTCTTTGTTAACACCGGCGTAATGAACGTCAAGGCCATCGAGGCCTTTGTCTTTTGCTGTTTTAACGAGTTGTGGACTGTGTGGAATCCACTTTTCGGTTTCTTTTTCTTTTTCTGTGCCCTTTAGCCAATATGTTGGAATGTCAATGAGCTGCTTAGACATTGTCACTGTTTCCAGGTCGAATCCTATAATGACGATTTGGGGCATTTTGCCGC
>JAVVFI010000387.1:0-5125 GCA_032250555.1 Sedimentisphaerales bacterium | reverse complement strand
GTTCGTACCATTCCGCCCTGGTGAGCCATTGTCGCTCGTGAATATAATCAGCGTGTTGTCGGCTAAGCCATTGTCTTTGAGAGCATCGATTACCCTACCGGCAACATGGTCAACCTGACACACAAAATCACCGTATGCACCAGCCTTGCTCCTTCCTTTGAACTGGCGGGCAGGAGCTATTGGAGTGTGCGGAGCAGTAAGTGGCATATACAGGAAGAACGGCTTACCAGTGGTTTGTCTAAAAACGGTCTTGTTAACTCTACCGCCTTTTGCATCAATATATTCAACAGCTTTTCTTTCAAGGCCCGGCAAAATCTCATCCAGTTTCCACCCTTCGAGTATCGGTCCAGGAGAACCAAACATATCTTTGGGCTTGTTCCCGGCCGGTATGCCGACAGTCATTTCGTTTTCAATAAAACAGTAAGGCGGGAAGTTAGGTACAGCCGTTCCGAAATAGTAGTCAAATCCGCGGGAAGTCGGACCATTTGCGATGGGCTTTTTGAAATCCACATTTGAGCCGCTGTTTGCAACATTAGTCTTGCCAATGCCAACAGGCTCTTTGCCATCCATGGTCGGCCAGTCCCAACCAAGATGCCACTTTCCTATGCAGGCAGTATCGTAGCCATGAGCCTTTATGAGTTTGCCGACCGTGAGGCGGCCCGCATCGATTAACGGCTTGTCCCAGGGCCATAAGACCGAACTCTTAAGTCGAGTCCGCCAGCAATATCGGCCCGTAAGGATTCCGTATCGAGTCGGAGAACAAACTGCAGACGGCGAATGAGCATCAGTAAACCGAATCCCCTCGGATGCAAGCTTGTCGAGATTAGGTGTGGGCGTTTTCGCATCGGGATTCTGACAGGCAAGGTCGCCATACCCCATATCATCAGCCAATATATAGACGATGTTGGGCAGGGTTTTCTTTTCGTTTTTCAACCGAGCCAATGCCCTTGAGCACCCTGGCATTAAAAGAGTCCCTAAAGCACAACCGGCCGATTTCAGGAAGTCACGACGCCTGATTGAATTGTTTTTCATTTCCGGTATCTCCTAAATTTAATCCGACATGTCATATCTCAGCCGTCCGGCAGTAATTCCAACACAGCAAAAACAGGGCAGTGATCCGAGGCAACTTTCTCATCTATTACCCGTACCTCGATAACCTTCCATCGATCCTTTGGTTTGTACATAATATAGTCGATTTTCCTCCTCGGATTTACAGAAGGTATGGTAGGCTGTGGATCATCCTGAGCAGCATAGGACCACTGCTCACATAAAAGATTGATTGGGTCACTACCGGGAGGGGCATTAAGATCACCAGCCAAAATTATTGGAAAGTCATTGTCCAGGTATAATTCTTTGATGCGGCCGGCCTGCTGCATCCGATTATTCTGGTCCCGCTGATGGTCCAAGTGTGTACCTACAAAAACTATTCTCTCTTTAGTCGGCAGCTCAATCTGAATTTCCAGGGTGGCCCGAGGCTCGGCTTCGGGAGTGTGCGGCAGAGGATTATTTTTTGTATATATAACGGGACAGCGGGTAAGAACGGCTTCACCGTACCCCCCGCCGGCGTAATCCATTGCTTTACCAAAGATACCCTGCATTCCTGTGCGCTGGCTTAACTCGGCCGTAAGGTCAAGGCCTTTGGCACGCGTTGTTTTATTGTCCACCTCCTGCAGCGCGACAAGATCAGGCTTCAGCGAATTTATTATCCCGGCAACAGCGTCCAGATTCGAATTTCCATTTGCATCCTCACCGTGATAGATGTTGTAGGTTAAAACCGAGATTCTACAAGGCGAACTCGGTTTGACACCAGTACAACCTCCGGTACATATGCTGAATATTAATACGATAATTAGCACGATTTTTGAAGCTATCGATAAATTCTTCATATATCTCCTAACAGATGTTATCATTTAAAATTCTGTCCTGCCCTTTTTGCAGTTACTAAGAGCTAACCAAACAACTGTTATTGTATCTGAGTTCGTCCTATCTTGAAAAGCAAATTCTATCGTTCAATTGGCATCTATACTATTTACTGTGGCATAGCTATAGGAGTTTTTGTATTGTAAGCAGAAAATATTGTAAGAAATTTTTATTAATAGACAAAAAAACAACGTCAAATGGTCTTTACTTATGAATTGAATATTAGGACAACATTTTGGACGCTAATCGATCTGATAATATTCTTCGAACGGCTCTGGGACGGAATGACCCGGCGGCAGTGGAATTAATGTGGGACCGTTACGCGAAAGATCTTCTCACATTTCTCCAGGCCTTGCTTTGCTCAAGGCACGATGCCGAAGACGTGCTTCAGACTGTCTTTGTCAGGATTGTTCGCAAACGTAATCGATTGGCCAAAGCACGATGTCTGGACGCTTATGTGTATCGAATCGCCCGAAATGAAGCCTATAGTTGTATTAGTAAACGTAAAAAAGATAAGAATACTCAGAAATTACCTGAAACATGGTTAAACGTAGCTGAAAGCGCCTAGGAATCGAGTGAACTTGCTGAACAGTTGCAGGCCGCCTTAGCCCTGTTACCACAGCCTCAACGAGAAGTGATTGTTATGAAAATATACGGACAGAAAACATTTTTGGAAATCTCCAGGCTTTTGGGACTATCTCAAAACACGGTAGCAAGCCGATATCGTTACGGCATAGAGAAGCTGCAAAACTTATTGGAGAATCTTACATTATGAACGAGAAAGATTTAGAGAATAATAAGGTCGAAAATCTCTTGAGAAAGGTACATCCGTCTGAGCCATCGCCCCTGCTGAAAGAACGAATCACCGCCGAGGCAAGACAGGTGTGGAACCAAACCCCTCTGGAAATGCCATGGCAGATTCCCATAAGGCGTCTGGTAGCTTCTGCGGCGGCGGCCGTTCTCATTATTTCGATAGCAAATTTTTCAAGTGATCAAGCACTCGAAAAATGGAATCCCGGAAATGTCCTGGCTACAAAAGAACAGCCCCTTGACCTCGAAATACTGCAGGATATGCCTTATCGTCCTTTCGTTAGACATATGATCTCTGTCAATCGCAAAACATCTATGACCGATGCTTCAGCTCTGCGCGACTATACCGAGAGAGTACGACAGGTAATTAATGAAATGCAGCAGAATGGGGTGTCGAACCAACCAGTATTGGACGGAGGAAGAAGCCGTCTGTTTCCAGCCCAACCATTATCCGATTCCTATTCATAGAAACAATTCTTGAAAGGAGAATTATCATGAAAAAAAGAACTGCTAAAATCCTGAAAGGCATCGCCATAGTACTTATTGTGTTAGGCCTGATATATGCTATTGCGGTGAGTATCTCTTCATCGAAGCTTCACCAGGCTTATGACGATCTTAAAAAAGATGGTCGTCCTATGGAGCGCTCAGACGTTATACCACCCAAAGTTCAAGATACGGAAAACGCTGCCCTGCTATATGAAAGCGCTACTCTGCTGCTCAAGGCCCAGCCTGCAGCAGAGGAGAACTTATTGGAAGATCTTGGAGACCTCTCTGACAAGTTCATCAAGGAATCACTCGATCCTGACAAGCTCGCTGAATTTAAGCAATTGATCGGGCAAGATGTAGTCACACAGGCATTGTCCATCATTGCCCAGGGTACAAAACGGGATTCATGCCGATTTGATTTAGATTATGACGAAGGCCTAAACACACTTCTGCCTCATTTATCAGGCCTGCGAAATTTCACACGCATCCTCTGCGCAAAAGCATATCTCGAAGCCAAAACAGGTAATCCGGATACCACCTGGGACATGCTTACAACTCAGCTTAAGTTCGCCGACACACTGCGAACCGAACCTGTCCTGGTCAGCGAACTGAGGCGTATGGCCATGATCAGGTTATCCTGTGAGATAATTATGAAGCTTTGTGAAATTGCACCGCCAAATGCACAGCAATCCGATGACATTCAAAATCATCTCAAGGATTTTGATGATATTCGTCCTCTCATTCATTCCATTGACGCCGAACGACTGCTCATAGGTGAATGGGCGTTCAACCTTACAAAAGATGAAATGTACAAAGAAAACCTGCAATATGGCACCGAAGACGCCGGACTGCTCCATAAGCTTATAATCTTCGGAATAACCTTCAAACCCCTCTTACTTGCAGACCACGCGGCATACCTGCGATTCATGCACGACGGCACTCGGTTTCTTGAACGACCATACTCGCCTGAACAGGGAGAAGTCATGGAAAAGGGAGTCCAGAAAAAACGTTATATTGTGACAAGAATACTTACACCGGCAATATTCAAAGTCAAAGAAATCCACTGTGGAATGATTGCACAGTTGCGCATCGCCCGCGCAGGTCTTGCTCTGCTGCAATACAAACAAACCGAAAATACCTTCCCCGCCACGCTGGAAGCGCTCCAGCTTCCAAACATCAATGATCCGTTCTCCGACGGGTCGCTTTTGTACAAGACTGAAGGACAAGGTTTCGTTCTCTACAGTGTCGGCCCTGATCAAAAAGATAACAACGGCAGCCCCAGACAAAAGAAACAAGAGGAAGACTGGGATATCGTCTGGCACTTTCTCGGCAAAAGCTAAGATATCTTTCCATTGGGCGGTTGTATATTGGGAACAGAAAGAGTATAATCTTAGTCTGGTAACAGATTCATTATGGAAATACCAGTGGATAATATCCATGAGAGTCTGGGTAACAGTTTGAATATCCTTCAGGACTCCACGATTAAAACCCTGCCGGATAGACAAACAATCAACTAAGGCAAAGATTTGGAGGTAAAGACTGATGAGCGGAAAAATGAACATCCCCAACGGGCTCAATAATTCCAGAATTACCGAACAAAATATAGATCGCCGTGATATGCTCCGAGCAACCGGTACCGCCATGCTCGCAGCTTCGGCCTTTCCGCTGCAGTGGGTGGCCGCCGGTGAACAGAAAAAACAGAAAATCCTTTACTTCTCACGCTCGGCCGGCTTTGAGCACGATGCAGTCAAAATTAAAGATGGCAAGCCCAGCATCTCCGACAGAATCCTCACCGAACTAGGCAAACGCCACGGCTTCGAAGTTGTCTGCACTAAAGACGGCCGTGTCTTTGACGGTAACCTCAACCAGTACGATGCCGTCGTTTTCTATACCAGCGGTGTCCTGACAG
>JAVVFI010000386.1:0-5151 GCA_032250555.1 Sedimentisphaerales bacterium | reverse complement strand
CCCGCAGCTTCAACCCGGAGATGGAGTACCGGCCACTTGGAAAAACCGGGCTTTCTATTTCGGCTGTTTGCATGGGCGGACACTGGAAACGCGTCGATAAAATGGTCCCCGGGGTTTTCAAGACCGGAAGCTGGCTGAGCGCAGATATCGAAAGCGAAGGCTTCAAGAAAAATCGCCGCGATGTTGTTTCAAGATGTATCGAGCACGGCATCAATTACGTTGACGCTTGTACATGGCAGGAAGTTGCGGCCTATACCGAGGCACTCAGGGGAAAACGAGATGAGATGCACCTCGGTTTCTCATGGTACCAGGAGGAAATGCGAAATGAAAAGTTCCGCACAACCGATGCCTTGCTGGCAACACTCGACAAGGGCATGAGCAAGGTAAAGCTTGATTACGTGGACGTCTGGCGTATCACTATGCACGAGCAAAGCGCAAGGCACACAGATGCCGAAGTTGACCAGATGATGGGCGCACTTGAAAAGGCCAGAAAGCAGGGAAAGGTAAGATTCACAGGTTTTTCATCGCACGACCGTCCGCATATCAAAAGGATGATTGAGACCTATCCTGAGGTGGTTCAGGTGGTCGTTACACCCTATACCGCCAAGAGCAAAGTATTGGAGAAAGAAAGCCTGTTTGATACGTTACAGGAATATGGCGTGGGCTTCTTCGGTATAAAACCGTTTGCAAGCAATTCGCTGTTTAAAGGTGACAGTTCACCCGACAGCCCAACAGCAGATCAGGACAACAGGCTCGCTCGTATGGCCATCCGCTATATCCTCTGCAATCCGGCTATAACTGCGCCTATCCCGGGCATGATTAATCCCCAACAGGTGGATAATGTTGTAAAGGCTGTCAAGGAACGCCGACAATTGGACTTAGCTGAAGCCAAAGAGCTCGAAGAAGCAATGGACCAGGCGTGGGCTAATCTGCCGTCGGACTACCAGTGGCTCAAAAACTGGGAATACGTCTAATAGAAGGTAAATTTGAGAAGTCGCTGAAGTTGGCCTTACCAGGCCGACAAAACAACTAAGGAAAAAACAAGGAAAAGTATGAAAGTCACGAAATCGCAGGTCGTGACAGTGGTTGGATTTATCGTGAGCAGTTTGCTGCTGTGTTCTGCAACAAGCTGCTCATTTGAAAAAAAGACCCCTGACGACTCTACTTTGAAGCTAGCCAAAAAGCAATCCACCGAACAAAAGGTCCAAAAAGAAACCTTTGTCGCCAATGCATTTTGCAGCGCATGCCATTACGCTTTCGGTGACGAAAAACTCGCTCGTACCCATGAACAAGCTGGTATAGGCTGCGAAAGATGCCACGGCGAATCCGAGCGACACCGCAGCGACGAAGATAATATAACCCCGCCTGAAATCATGTACCCAAAGGCGAAAATTAATCCGACCTGTATGATGTGCCATCCCAGGAACGAAATCAAACATGTTCCTCAGCATAAGCCCCTTTTGACAGGAGCTGAGACTATTTTTGATAAGTCCGTTAACCAGAAATATTGCACTGACTGCCATGCCACAGACCACCGCATTAATGTCCGGACCATACATTGGAACAAGGCAACAGGTGAAATATTAGACAAATAGGTCGTTTTTTTAGCCCATCCCAGTCATTTCGTGTAGCAAAGGGGCATAGGAAACAGATTCTATAAGCCCCGGTTTGCACTCATTTTTTGTTCTAATACCACCACTTTTCTTAATAATGCAGTGACTTTTTTCTTGACTTTACCAATGATAAAGTATATAATTGTAAACTGTAGTATCATTCGTACCTGCTTGTCTTAAGAAGAAAGACAAGCAGTTTTTTCGTTTAATTCCGTACAAAATTAACTCATAAGTTCATGAAACTTATGCACCTTGCTCCCGCTCTCCATTCCCCCCCCTCTAAAGGCGGGAGCTTTTTTTTGAACTCACCAACACAAAAGATTGATAAGAACATATAGAATTACTGTTTATATAAAATCAGCAACTTTTATTGTTTTGTCACTCAGGCCACCGGCCATTGCGAATTTCCCTCACATTAAAATGCTTAGGATCAAGTACAACATGCTTTATTCGCTCCCGCTTCCATGTGTAGGTAACATGAACAAGACCGTCGGAGGTTTGAATAATCGCAGGATAGGAATACTCCCCTTTCTGTTTTTCCAGCACAAGCGCCGCTTGCCATTTCTTCCCGTCATGTGATACTGCAACATTCAAAAACTCACGATCTCTCCCATCCGAACCAGTACTATGATTGTAAACTAACAAAGCCCTTCCATCATTAAGCATTACAGCATCTGTCCCGGCATCGGGATTGGGTAATTCTATTGGGCCCATCTTGCCCCACGTCTGACCCATATCATCGGACCATCCTTCGTAAATACGTCCTGCACGCTCTGTCCTGCAAAGAATCTGCATCTTCCCATCCGGATAAATCAGTATAGACGGCTGGATTACATTAAACTCCCTGCCATCATTGAGCGGCCCAATCTTTTTCCATGTCTTTCCCATATCTTTCGATAATTCAAGATGTACCTGCCACAGTTCTGCTTCATGGTTTTTGCCGATATAATACTCGATGCTCGATGGGCAGAGAATCGAACCATCCGGCAATTGAACAGGTTTGTTTTTAATAGGGCCTAAAAATCCATCAGGCAGTCGGACCGGTTTTGACCACGTTTTTCCACCATCTTCGGAAGTCTTGTATTCGCCCCACCATTCCGGTTCATCATCTCCAACTTTATAGAACAGCATGAGCGGGCCGGCTTTAGGTTGAAACAGAACCGGATTCCAGCAAGCCACCTGCCTGCCTGAGAGTTCTGAACCATCGGCGACCTTTTCCACTGGTAACCATCCATTTCGTCCCCGACGGGACACCCATATACTCACATCAGGTTCGCTTTCTCTGCTTCCGCCAAACCAAGCCGCTATGAGACCGTGTTTCGTCTCGGCAATAGTAGATGCATGACACTGAGCAAATGGTGCTTTTTCAAAGATAAATTCACTCAGCACGATACTGGACGGATTTGGTATGTCCCTCGGAGTTTTGTCATTTCCTTCCGCATCATTAATACTACATCCAGATATATGCAGTAAAAACACAATCACGATCAGGCAAATTAAACGGCTTTCGATCTTGACATAATTCTCCATTAACACTGCATCCTCCTTCTTGAGTTATCGTGAAGCTGAAGTCAATTCTATTAAAATAGTTTCTTCTTTACGATTGGCTGAATATTCTCAACAATCCATTTCCGCATTTCCTGGCCTTCCGGGCTCTGCTGCGGGTAAGAGATAAAATCAAGTGATATTCCCAGTTCCTGTTCTAAACGAAGCGCAATAATCGGCCAGGCAACACCTAAATCAGCCACTACAGGAATACTTTTCTCCAAACGGGCAAAACCTGACATTTCCATCCGGAAAGGAATCGACATAAGTTTGGTTTTAGGCAATCCCTCATCTATCGCAGTTTGAACTTTACTCGACTGTTTTTCGAATTCCCATGCTTTTTTTAAACTCGGGTCAAGGTCAATACGTATCAAAACCTTATCTTTCAAACTGTAAGTGGCATAACCTTCCCAATGGGACCATACACCGTGTCCAGTATAGGTTTCAAACGGGCCATCGTGAATTTCCTGTGTTAAGGCCACGCCAGACTCAATAATGACATCAGCAGATTCCATCATCTTAGCTACTTTTGTTGCTCTTTCCGTGATTGATATGGAATCCCCTATCGCAAGCCCCACCATTCCGCCGCCAACCAGTTGTGGTATAGTAACCAGAATCGGGACACCTTTAGCATGCGCCGCCCCGAGCATCGTACGCTCATCCGCACCAGCGCCTGCCACTGCCTCGAAAGAGAGCCCTTTGCTTTTCGCAATAATCAATATCTCCCTGGCCAAATTCTCTGTGCGCAATCCTAAAGGATAGCCCATATTACCGGCGGCCTTAATGATTATATTCCCATCGAGCTTGAGTATTTTTTCAAGCAGCGCCGTATCAATAGTCATTTCCTTGTTGATTTGCTCCAGCCAGTCAGGCGAAGTCAAGGTCGCTTCGAAAACATTGCCGCGTGGAAGGATATCTTCCTTTAATCCAAGCTGTAAACCGTCAACTCTTTTTACTTCTTCCAGAGTCCCCGCCATCTCATGAGCAACAACTGCCGAACTGGTCGTAACACCATCGATTATACTCTTGTGAATAAGCTCTCCAATAAGCGTTGTTACCCCCTCATGCAGATTAGGCCCGCTCCCGGTAACAACGACAACCTTGCCGTCTTTTTTCTTGGCCGACACGATACTTTCAATTGCACGATCAAGCATCTCCTTCGTATCGTCTGGAAGGTCCCGATAGAGCATTTCGATAGGTTCTCTATTTACAACCATCGCTTAGCCTTTCATCTTATCAATTATTCTTTCCACTCTCTCTAAATCTTCAGGCGTATCCACACTTATACCGGCTACTTTATCCATTTTCGTTTCTACAACTAAGATTTTATGTCCTTTTTCCAAAATCCGAAGCTGCTCCAGCGATTCAATCTTCTCAAGATATCCCTGAGGCATTTTAGATATTTCCAAAAGAAAATCTTTACGATAAACATACAATCCGACATGTTCGTAAACACGCAAATTTTCATCGTCTCTCGGATAAGGAATAAGCGATCTCGAAAAATATAGTGCAAAATCATTCTCATCAACCACCACCTTTACCACTCCGGGATCATCAAATTCGTCTTGTTCTATTTCCCTCTTCAAAGTTGACATTTGAATCTCAGGATTATCAATCATTGGCCCAACCGCTTCATCAATCATATTTGGATCAATCAGCGGCTGATCACCTTGTATATTGACGACAATTTCCGCCGTCATCTTCTCAACAACCTCTGCAATTCTGTCCGTCCCGGACTTATGCTGCCCCCCTGTCAGAATAGCTTTACCCCCGAATCCCTCGACCGCCGATTGCACCCGCGAATCATCTACGGCTACAAAAAGTTCATCCAGCGTACTGGATTGTTTTGCACGTTCATACACCCACTGGATCATGGGCTTGCCGGAGATATCAGCCAACACCTTCCCTTCAAATCTCGATGATCCATATCGAGCGGGAATAACTCCGACAATACTGCCTTTACTTATCTTTGAATTGTTCACTATGTATAACT
>JAVVFI010000385.1:0-5157 GCA_032250555.1 Sedimentisphaerales bacterium | reverse complement strand
ATGGCCAGATCGGACCGCAACAAATTGAAGTTGTCGATTATGGCAATCTCCCTTGTAGTTAATATGAGTGTGTTAGGCTTTTTCAAGTACTTCGTATTCTTCCAGGAGAATTTGAACTATGTCATAAGAGCCTTCGGGGCGGAGGTTCTGCCTGTCTTAAAGGTTGCTTGGCCAGTTGGTGTATCGTTCTACACCTTCAAGATTCTGAGTTTTATGGTTGATGTTTACCGCGGCGCACCGCCGGCGCGTTCTTTTTTCGATTTTGCTTGTTACGTCTCCTTCTTTCCGCAGATTCTATCCGGTCCGATTCAGCGCTACGGTACCATAGATGCCAAGTCACAACAAGTTCCAGCTTTCGCCGAGCAGCTTGTTTGCCGGACGCACAACTTGGATAAATTCTCGTACGGCGCGGCGCTGTTTATTCTCGGTTTTGCAAAGAAAATCCTTTTGGCAAATGTTGTGGCCAAGGTGGCAAATGCTGTCTTCGCCGCCGCAGCGCCTGGGAGCATTGATGCCTGGTTTGGTGCTGTCGCTTACACTTTTCAGTTGTATTTCGATTTTTCCGCTTATTCTGAAATGGCCATCGGCTTGGGATTGATGCTTGGATTCGAATGCTCCCGGAACTTCAATGCTCCATATTTGTCCAACAGCATCACGGATTTTTGGCGCCGATGGCATATCTCACTTTCCAGTTGGTTCAGGGACTACCTTTACATATCGCTCGGTGGCAGTAGAAAGGGTATCGGGCGCTCGTACTTCAACCTGGTTATTGTGTTTCTGCTGTGTGGGCTATGGCACGGTGCAAATTGGACATTTGTCGTCTGGGGCGTATATCACGGAATACTGCTGGTCGTAGAGCGATTCATCGGCAGAAAAGCCTTCTATTATGCCTTGCCAAGACAAGTACAGGTTTTGTTGACCTTCTTGCTGATTATGGTGGGATGGGTGTTCTTCCGCTCCGCAACAATATCTGATGCCTGGCAATACCTGACGGTTATGTTTACAATGTCGAAAGCACAGGGCGGGTCGGTTCTGCTCAGTTCTGAAATCTACACCCAGGGCAGCGTGCTCATAATGGTAATCTGTGCCTTTCTGGCATTTCAGCCCTTGCAGGCGTTTGACTGGGCCAAGACTATAACCTGGCCCAAAGTACTCATACTGATCGTCTTGTTATGTGTGTCACTAATGACTATGTTCGCGCAGTCGTTCAGCTCGTTCTTGTATTTTCAGTTTTAGGAGCAGCCGGAGTGGGCAAACGCAAAGTAAAACACGTTTTCTTTATAACGACCTTCATGATAGTGCTTCTGAGCGTTGGCGTGGTTCAGGTCTCAGTTGAGTTGAGCGAAGGGGAGCAACCGCAGCTTGCCGAGCTGTTCGGGCAGTTGCCGACGACAGATAATCTCAGAATGTTCGAAAATGATCTGGAGAAGAACTGCCGGCTTGCGAAGAAGCTCCGACCTTCGGTTCAATATATACGATTTTTGGTATTAAGAGACACGGGTGATAAAGCCCTTATTGGCCGGTCCGGCTGGTTTTTTTACAAACCTGCTGTACAATATCTCATCGAGCCATTGCCCGCCGATTCGCAATATAGCCGGGAGGATGTTCTTTCTGCTGTTATTTCCTTTCGTGACCAACTGGCCCGGCGAGGTATCAGGCTGCTTGTCGTGCCTGCACCCAATAAGGCGAGTTTATATCCGGAAATGCTGACTTCCCGAGCAGAGGACCTGGAACAGCTTGTCAATCCTAAGACAATCTATATCATCTCTAAGCTTAGAGAGTCGGGCGTGGAGATTGTTGACTTATTTAGGGTGTTCGCCGAGGCCCGTGAAGGTTTGACCCAGGGTGACAGTACGAGGTATTATCTGTCACAGGACAGCCACTGGTCTCCGGAGGGGATGCGTTTGGCCGCCCAGGCCGTGGCAGGTAGGATCCTTGATTTAGTGTGGGCCGGGAAAGGAAAAGTCAAATACAGTCTCAACCCCGCAACTGTCAGAAGGCATGGTGATGTTCTAAAAATGATGCAGGCCTCACAGATTGAGAACATGTTTGAACCTGAAAGTTTGAACTGCGATCAAGTAGTAAATGCCACTACCGGTCGACGTTACGAGGACGATCCTAATTCGGAAGTTCTTGTCATGGGTGACAGCTTTCTGCGGATATACAGTGGCGACGAACCAGGCTCCGGAGGATTCATAGAGCACTTGGCCGTAGAACTGGGATTCCCACTGACTTCGATTGTTAATGACGGCGGCGCCTCTACCCTTGTAAGGCAGGAACTGAGCCGCAAACCCGCTTTACTCAGGAATAAGAAACTGGTAATATGGGAATTTGTTGAAAGAGACATCCGTTTCGGTATGGAAGGTTGGCAACAAGTGCTATTGCCGCCGATACCATAAGACTCGCACCATCCACTAATACGAAAAATGACGACTAAGAATAGAAGTGAGATCATGAATTACTTGAGATGCGTAATATGCTGGCAAGTGATGATATTGACCTCTTCCTTGGTGGCCGGTGAGCCTCAGAGGGAGCTTAAACTAAGGCTTTCCTGGGGTCATCGGTCAGAAGATGTCACCCCCTTTTATATCAGGTTCATAGCCGAGGAAATGGAGATAGCGGACATCTCAGGCCAGGCATTAGAGTCGGCAGATCAATTCAGGGATGGGGCATGGATGACACATGCAGGAGGCTTCGATGTTGATGGAGTAGAGTTAACGCTGCGATATCCGGAGAGATCCGTAAAGAAGATCAAGAATCTGAACAGTATTTGGGCGTATTTGATTGAGCATAGCGATGATGATACCTCCCGCCGCCTTCGTCTTGATCCGGCGTATCGGCAGGATTCGCGCAAATTAACTGTTCAGATGGATCGCGAAGGCACGAAGGGATTCAGTGTCACTATCAATCAACTGCTTCAAAACAAGGTTTTCTGGGTGCCTTCGCTTGATATTTATCTGGCTGCCGGAGACTCACCGATATCCTTTGCCGATCACCTAAAGGAGC
Source organism: Sedimentisphaerales bacterium (assembly GCA_032250555.1). GTDB lineage: Bacteria > Planctomycetota > Phycisphaerae > Sedimentisphaerales > Anaerobacaceae > NIOZ-UU13. Next base: position 2,151 of record JAVVFI010000385.1, on the reverse strand, counting down.
TTTCGTCATGGAAGGGCAAACGCATCCTGGACAAGGTTCATAAAGAACCGGAGTCGGCATATGGGCAATACACCGCTCGATGGGAAGATATGGCAAGTCCTGATTACGTGAATCCACATCAGCCTGCCCCGGGTCACATTGTTTGCCTCAGTTGGGATAGTGCAATCTACAAATTCGGCGTTGACCGCGGCGCCGGAGTTTGGAACGACCTGGGTAATCCTGACAAGTTTCGCTTCTGGTTTGATTTCGGAGACCTGTCAGGTGCAATCACTGAGTCCTGGAAGGGTCAGAAGCTCGCCGATGGTCTTCCGGTTATCAGCACCATATTCGAAAGAGATGGTGTCCGTTACGAAGTTGAACAGTTTGCATACCCCCTCAACAGACCACCCCTTGAGAGGCGAGGTGACATTCCGATGGTCCTGCTGCAGAAAGTCGAAGTAACGAACCTCAAAAAGTCTGCTGGGGAGATTTCTGTCCTTGTAAGTCATCAGAGAAAACTTCCTGTCTCTGCCGAACCTGGAATTGTACCGTTAACCGAGTCCGATGCATTCCTTTTCGAGGACAGTGCTTCAGGGGGTATTCTCTTCTTACTCGAAGGAGCAGGTCTTGGGCTTGGTGTCAGCAACGCTCATCATAGCCGGAAGAGGGCATCTGAAAAGAACACGTCTGAATCAATGACGAGTGATGTGTTAATTTCTCTCAGCCTGCCCAAAAACGGTTCCGGAGAGTTCATCATCAAACTTCCCTCTCCGATTGTCCGTCCTGAGGACCGAGAAAAACTGCTTGGGCTCAATTATGTCAAGGCGCGTTCAGATACACTGAAATTCTGGTCGGATTATGTGGGACGAGGTGCACAGTTTGAAGTCCCTGAAAAGGCGGTGAACGATTTGTTCCGGGCGAATCTGTGGCATGCACTGCGGCTGCCAAGACGGCACAGCGGCCAGGGGGAAAATGTCAAGATAGATCTTCCATACTCGAACTTCGCTTACGGTCAGGATGGGACTCCCTGGCCGGTTAACGAGGCTGTCTATGTTGATTACATGCTCTACGATTTGCGGGGCTACCACGATATTTCTGTTGAGGAACTGCTGGCCATATATCGAAACAACCAGGAGGCCAGCGGTCACGTTGGGGGATATGCGAACTGGGTTGTATATACACCGAGCATGATGTACGTAGTGGCCAAGAACTATCTATTATCCGGCGACCGAAAAGCACTGAACAGATTACTTCCACAGACGCTTAAGGCTCTCGATTGGTGCCTGGCCGAGATAAGCCGCGGATCCGATCAGTCCGAAGTTTCCAGAGGCCTGGTCTATGGGCCACTGAACGATCTGACGGCTGAAGGCGCCTGGGCTTTTGGGCAGGCCTATATATATGCAGGTCTGGAATTGTTTGGACGAGTCTTACAGCAGATTGACCATCCGCGGGCGAAAGAGTGCCTGACGGCTGCACACAACTTCAGGCAAGCTGTTGCGCGGGGCTTTGGCGCAGCGACTATGCGGTCCCCTTTGGTGCAATTGAGGGACCATACATGGACACCATATGTCCCGTGCGAAGCTTCGAAATCCGGACGCCTGCTCGAACAATGGTACCCTACGGATGTTGACACCGGAGCTGTGCATCTCTTGCGTTTGAAGGCCCTGCCTGCTGATGGAGTTCTGGCCGACTATCTGCTGAATGACCATGAGGACAACCTGTATCTGAACGGATGGGGCATGGCCAACGAACCGGTTTACAATCAGCAGGCAACCGCATATCTGTTGCGTGACGATCCTAAAGCAGTTATCCGGGCATTCTACAGCTACATGACATGTGCATTCAGCCATTCGGTTCTCGAGCCGGTGGAGCATCGTTGGGCGTGGGGTCAATACTTCGGTCCTCCCAGTACAGATGGCGCCTGGTTTGAGCTGTATCGCAACATGCTCATCCACGAGCTGGACGATGATACGTTATTGCTCCTGCAAGCGACGCCGCGAAAGTGGCTGGAGGATGGAAAGACCATAGAAGTCGAGCGGGCCCCGACGAACTACGGCAGACTGTCCATGAAAATAAATAGTCAGGCAGCTTTAAAAAAGCTTCTGGCGCAGATCGACATGCCGGACCGGAGACATCCGCAAATTCTTCTTGTTCGCTTGCGTCACCCAACCG
>JAVVFI010000384.1:0-5184 GCA_032250555.1 Sedimentisphaerales bacterium | reverse complement strand
CCGACAGGAAAGCAAGTAAGCTAACATCGAGGGTAAACTCTGCTTCGCTGCTCGCAATGACAGATACATTTTTAATGGAGATAGATTATGGAACTTAAAGGTAAGGTTGCAGTTATCACGGGGGCATCGAGCGGAATTGGTGAAGGGACGGCACGCGAATTAGCTAATGCGGGTATGAAGCTTGTGCTTACGGCCCGGCGCAAAGAGCTGCTCGATAAAATCGCTGCAAAGCTCGATACGGAAACAGCAATCATAGCCGGGGACATTACCGACGAGTCGTTACCGCAGAAGCTGATTGACACGGCGGTGGAGAGATTCGGCTCGTGTGACGTGGTGTTTAACAACGCGGGTATTATGATTGTCGGCAAGGCGGAGGAGATTGACCTCGAAGCGGTCTGCCGGATGGTGCGTATCAATGTAGAATCGGTGTTTCGACTGGCGATAATAGCAATGCGCCATATGGTAAAGCAGGGCGGCGGTTACATAATCAATACATCGAGCATTCTTGGGACGAAGGTGCGTATGACGACCGGAGCATACGCGGGGACGAAGTACGCTGTCGAAGCGCTGACTGAAGATCTGCGTATGCAGGCGGCAGGCACTGGTGTGCGCGTCTGTGCTCTTGAGCCTGGCCTTGTCGATACACACCTTCAGGACCATTTCCCGGTTCATCCCAAGGACATGCTCAATATCAAGAACCTGGTTCAGCCGGCAGATATCGGGCGGGTTATCCGCTTTATGCTCGAACAGCCGGACCATGTGGCTATCCCGCGTATTCTTGTGAGTCCTACGGACCAGGGGATGTAGTTGATGGTTCGAGGCAGGACAGTTCGTATATTTAAAGTGAGGAGAAATTATGAAGTACTCGATCCGCATTCTTATGGCCGTGTTTGTAGTAGGGCAAGTTGCGACACTTGTTTGGGCAAACGACCGGATTCGTGACGGCCAACACGCAATAAGGTTATATATCAAGAGCGGCTAATAGAGAGATATGTCTGAGATGTGTGAGATTTGTAAAAGGTTATAGAAATTTTCTGATGCCTTAAACCATCAATTCTGATATTCATTACGTTTACATCTTTCTTTGAATTTACCCCAATCGCCCTGGTGTAATCTGAGAGCGGCCGGGCATATTCACCTTTAGATTTGAAGGCAAACTCACGATTGTGACAGGCTATTGCATTTCTTTTGTTTAAATGAGAGTTTGTGGCATGTTTTAAAGTTGCCCGAGCATAACCTTTTTTCTTATTTAAAATTGGGAATGAACCGAGAAGTTTATTAAAAAACTGCATCCTTGCTCCTTTCTCCTGGCCGAGATTTTACTCTATTAAAACACTTCGGCATCCTGCTGAAAATCCCTATCGGACAACAGCTTCTTAGCCGACCGGTACGATGCTCCTTACCGCACCTCCATTCAATTATATCATATCATAATTTTGAGAAGAAAACACAAAATAGTTCTATGCAACTCTTTTTTTTTAGAAACAGACTTTGCACACTTACAAAAGCGTTTGAAGCACACAAAATAAATCTTGCTGCGATCGCAATTATATCAACTTTTTTGTTAATAAATCCGCACATGGAGCGTATAGTAATGTGGTGAGTGCTTAGAAGCTGTTTCAAATGATTATTGGGAGAAAAGATGGGACAGGGAATAGTTATCAGAGCCGGTAGTAAGAGTTTTGAAGGGGAGCTGAATGATGGTGTGACGGGCAGGGCGATATACGATGCTCTGCCGATACGAGCGAACGGGCAGCGGTGGGGCGGAGAGATATATTTTAGTATCGATGTAAGTTGTGAGCTTGAGGAGGGCAGCAGGGAAGTATTGGAGGAAGGTGAGTTGGCATATTGGCCGCCGGGGCAGGCATTCTGCATATTCTTCGGGGCGACACCAGCTTCGGGCGGTGATGAAATAAGGGCGGCGTCGGCAGTGAATATCGTCGGCAGGATAAAAGGAGATTTGTCAGGATTGCAGGATGTTCCGGATGGGGCGGAAGTGAGCATCGAGAAGAATTTAGAATTGTGAATTGGGAAGTTAGAATTTTATTAAAGGTTTATCGGTTTTTTATTTTGATATCGGGGCGGAGTAAATAGTTCGGAGTAAGTGTTAAGGGGTCTTCGAATTTGCCAGCCAGAGCTTTTTCATAGCCGAGGAGAAAAACATTAGAAGCTCGCGGAGACCAGTATTTTTCGTCCATGAATCGAACTGTGTCGGCTTTAAATATGTCCTTATAATACAGCAGGCCGTCGCCGAGGAGCCAGATTGGTTTTTCATCGTTAGTAAATTGATCGAGGAATTGAGGGGCGGTCATCAAGGAATCCGGAAATATTTTTTTCCAGGTCCCGCTGCTTTTCATTTTTTGAGTGCTGCTCGTATTGCGCCGGTAAACAGCAATGAAGAACCGGCCTCTTTTTGCATCAAGAATAGCGGCGATTCTTTCAGGAGAATCTGTTGTTGTTTTTTTCTCCTTTAAATAATCGTTTGCATTGGCGGCTATAACGTCGAGTGTATCGAGGGCGATTATTTTAGCGTCATTTGCCAGGTTCATTGTCTTGGCGAGTGTTACTGCGATGCGCAATCCTGTGAAACTACCTGGGCCTGCGGAGATGTGTATTTGCTTAATATTATCGGGATTTCGGCTAAATCGGCCCATGATGTCACCTATTGCCGGAAAAATTTCCGCGCTGTGTTTGATTGGAGCAGAAAAAGTAGTTTCGGCGACAATTTTTTTGCCAAAAGCTATGGCAACGGAGCCAATTCTACTGGAGGTTTCAACGGCTAAGACGATGGATTTCGGGTTCATAATATATTTTTTTGGAATATCAATCCTTTGTTAAAAGTCCCATTACAGCCATAAAAAAGGCGTTTTTTAAGTGACAAATTTTTACTCAGTTTGTATAAACAATCCATTATAAGTAATGGAAACCTGAATATTATCGGCCAAGCTGATATAAATCAAATTTTTCTCTTGCAATATTCCAGATTTTATTATAAACTCAGTTATCTAAAGCCTTGTCGATTTTGAGAACTGGCGGTTGTAAAAAAACCAATATAATTTGATAAAAGATTCCTTATGAGGGTGTTTTTTTTGGCAGGAGGTTAATTTTGAACAAGCCGAGTTTTTTGACCGAGTCTATTGGCAGGAGGTCCCTGTCTATTGTTTTGGCAATGATTCTATTGCCGATAATAACATTATCAACAGTGGCTCCGTCGCAGGAAAATGAAGGGTCTGAGAGGCGAGAATCAATTCGCCGAATAGTCCAGACTTATCTTCAGACCGGGCAGGAAGAATACGCCAAAGGTTTTTTTGACGAGGCGGTTAAGACTTTCCAAATGGCCCAGGGATACGAGGAATATTTGACTGTGGCTATGCGTGAGCAGCTCAGCGGACTTCTGGAAAAGAGCCAGATAGCCGTCCTTAAGAGAAAGCGCGCATTAGAGACGTTTAGGGCAGTCAATGATTTGATAAAGCGGGACCAAATAAATCTAGCCAAAACGTATCTTGAAAAGATCAAAGACAATGAATATTTGACCAAGGAAGAGCGTGTGCAAATCGCCGAGGTATTCAGGCAAATAGATGCTCAGGTTCTTGCTGCGCAAACCCGTCTTGAAAAAGCTGAAAGTCAAAAGCTTACGATAGAGAAGCCTGCGGCACCTGCGGCGGTTGAGAAACCTGTCGTAAGTGACATTGGAAGGAAGAAAGAAATCTCTGATCTTTTGAACCAGAGTACCGCACTTTACTACACCGGTCAGTATGCAAAAGCCCGGGAAGGTTTTGTAGAAGTCATATCCAGTGGTTTACTCCCGCCGGCATTGAGTAAAACAGTAGAAGGATATGTGGCTCAAATAGACCAAAGGCTCCCGAAGCAAAAACTCGTTCCTCAATCAAATAGAAATGTAATTATGGCTGTTGAAAATCCCGGAATCGGGGAGGCAGATGCGCCGGTAACTGCGCCAAGAGTAGCTTCACCCGTAACCGGCCAGAGCAGCTATATCGATGTAATTAACCGCAAAAGGAATATCATCCGCAGTCATACCAAAGCAGTTGTCAGCGATGCTGCCGCTAAAGCAGGTGATTTCATAAGCAAGGCCGAATTCGAGAAGGCCAAGAACGCAGTTGAAACGGCTGCGCTTACTGTTAACAAAAACCAGATGCACCTCGGAGACGAACTCTTTAAAGAATACAGCAGTGCGCTTAAAGTATTGAGCGAGGAAATATCAGTTAAAGAAGCCGAAAAGAATCGACAGTTGGAACAAGAGAAGCGTACCCAGGCGGCAGAGGCAAACCTTCAGTTTAGAAATCAAATGGAGGTTGACAGGGAACGCAGGATCGCCGAATTGATGGAGAACACGAGGACTTATCAGAAACAGCAGCGTTATGAAGCAGCTCGTGATCAACTGGTAATGCTGCTTGCTTTAGATCCGCAAAATGAGCAGGCGCAGGTGCTGAAAGATACTCTGGATGATATGATTTTCTTCCGGAAGCAATCTTCGATTAAGAAAGAGTCGGATAAACAAAGAGCGGAAGTTTTGATGAAGACTGATGAGTCCGGAATTCCATACGCGGAGGAACTTACTTATCCGCCGTACTGGAAAGAGCTAATCGAAAGGCCCACTCGCCAGCCTGACGAGCCAATCGGCCTGGATCCGCTTGATGCGGCAGTCTATAAGCAACTGGATGAAATCGTTGACCTTCCGAATTTGGCGCCGGGGATGTCTTTCGGTGAAGTTGTAGAGATGTTGGAAAATTCTGTGCAGCCTCCGATACAAATTCAGCCGAACTGGAAGGATTTACTGGATAATGCTGAGGTCGAACAGGCTACGCCGGCAGGTATGGATCCGTTGACTGGGATCAGACTCCGTAAAGCGATAGAGATTCTGATAGCCGGTGTTACATCGAGTCAGCTTGGTGAATTTGGAGAGCTCACTTATGTTGTGGACGAGGGCGTAGTTCTGATAGGAACATTAGATATGCTTCCTCCTAAAATGGTTCAACGTGTTTATGATGTCACAGACCTTGTTTCTGAGCCGGCCAATTACGGACAAATAGGCAGGACGTTAGGTTTGCAGACCTTTTATCAAAGCGCTCTTGGCGGCGGTCAGGGTGGCGGCATTGGCGGCGGCGGCTACGGCGGCGGTCTTGGCGGCGGCCTTGGCGGCGGCGGCTTCGGCGGCGGCGGTCT
>JAVVFI010000383.1:0-5203 GCA_032250555.1 Sedimentisphaerales bacterium | reverse complement strand
CCGGTTGGCCAACTGGATTTTAGCGCTGCTTTTGCTTACAGGAATAACAACATAATTGAGATAAACAACAATTAATACCAGGCCTGCTGCCGCCGTCGGTATCTTTACAAAAGGAGCGGGCTTTAGGACGACTTGAGGTCGTGGATATTTTTGAGAATATATTACAATCATACAAGCTATTATTACCCAGAAAACCGTGAATACTCCGGGTTCAAAGATAGCAAAGTCTATCAGGTTATGAAAAGCAACGCCCAATACAGCACAGAAAAGAGCCGCGATTGTAATACTTGAGTGAGATATTTTGGCTGTCTCACCACCGGATAAGAGCACAAAACCAGCTATGAATATAATCAAAGGCATAATATATAATATGATTATACCGGCTTGTCTTTCCTGAGGAGTAGCTGTCGGCGGCAGAGGAAAAATAATCGGTCGAATGAGCAGTAAAATAACTGAGACAATTATTGCCAGGGCAATCGCTGTTTTTTTGAAAGCTGGTTCAGACGGATGAATCTCAGACGAGTAGTTAACTTTCCTTCCAGACAATACTGTCCACTGCGGTATACAAATCATAGCTAAAAAGCCAATAAGCCCGATAGGGCCGTATTGAGTAAGGATACTGAGTAGAAAGTTATGTGGATCAGCAACAGATTCCGACGCGGAAGCTGGTTTGTAATGTGGATAGAAGTGTGCGAAGTTTCCGGGACCAACACCTGTAAACAAATGGTCGCCATACATCTTTGCTGAAGCATGCCAATACTGCCATCTTACGAGCATCGAATTACCGCCAGGTAATCGGCTGTGGGTTAATCCATACTGCACAAAAATCCAGACGCCTGCAATGCCCAATAGTAAACACCCAATCAATATCGTTTTTTTGTAAGCTTTCAGCCGGTTGCCGAAACAAAGGTAAATCACAAACATTGTTGCCGCGAAGACTGAGGCGATAATTGCGCCTTTGCTTTTTGTGATTACAAGGCCGAAAATTAAAATAACAACTGCTATACTGCGCATAATCAGCCATGCAATTTCAAGAGAATCGGATTTAAGATTCTTAAACCGACCGACAAGCAATACAACTGCCGCAAAGGATGCCAACAGTGCAAAAGAACCGGCGGAATTACTTGTTGTAAAAAAACCGCTGATGTCCTTTGAGTAAAGGCGATGCTCGAACTGAAAGTGTTCCAGACTGTTCGGAGTAATTCGATGTTGTGCGAGTGCCGCATCAGGGTCCTGCTCATAAAATTTAATCAAATGCTCGTTATCGGAATACTGCTCAAAACACCGATAAGTTGAGACCATACCCAGAGCAACAATGAGAACTAAGATGAGTTTTATTTTCGTTTGTGAGTCTAGTATTTGTACCAATAGCAAGGCCATCAGAATCGGTGCCGCAAGCCCGATGTAGTTGTTAATCGCTCCTCGCTTATCAGGAGCTGCGAGGCCGGAAATAACAGCGGCGACACAAAAAAGCAGCAAACCTGTTTCGATGCCGCTCAGGCGGTATGAAAACTTCCTGCTGCAAAGACTCAATACAATCCAGGCTAAGAAGGAAAATATCAAAGCGGTTGATACAAACATACTGAACGAGGATATTAACACCGCCCTCCATATCGGTAAGCTGTACAAGCTGTCGGTGATACTGGATGGCACTGCAGATGATTGTACTGTAGGTCCTTCGGTAAATGTTGTACGAAGTACAATTACACAGACGCACAAAACAAGGAGTATGTATTCCAGACATACCAATGCTTTGCTTTTGGATTCGAACGAATTAATCGTTGGTTTTATCATTATGTGAGGTTGTTTCAAAAATAGCGATAATAAATAATACCATAACTGTTTGAATAATGATTAGAATTGCGCCGGCCAAATTAACCTGATAGAGAAAAATCGCTCCAAGCCCGGTACAGAGTGTAGCTAAGTATAACGTCAGAACTGCTTGAGTATCGGTCAAGCTGCGTCTTTTTAATCGATGAGAAAAATGTTGAGTGTCCCCTATAAAGGGGCTTTTGCCTTGGCTTATGCGCAGCACTGTCACGCTGATGAAATCATAAAGTGGAACCGCCATAACCAGCAGCGGCATAAAAACAGGATACCATGACCCACTTAAAGCTTCATGATAATAGGTGGTACGCACACTCAGCAATGCAACAAAGAAACCCACAACAAGTGAGCCGGCATCCCCCATAAATATCTTGGCAGGAGGGAAATTAAAGACCAGAAAGCCTAGTAATGTTCCCATGAAAATCAGTGATAAACTGCTGACAAAAACCTGGCCGCTTAAAGCGGCCGCAGTTAATAATATACAGCTTATTATCACGGCTATACCCGCCGAAGCTCCATCCATATTATCGAGAAAGTTAAACGCGTTAATAATCAGAACTATCCAGAAGGCGGACAGCAAAGAAGTGGCAATTTTACTTTCGATAAAAAGCTCAAACCTTATATCCGCAAAGAAAGCGGCTATTATTGCTGCTACGAACTGGACGGCGAGTTTGAAAAATGGGCTGAGATGTTTTTTGTCATCCCAAAGGCCGAGTGCGAACAAAAGAAGGACAACGAGCAAGATAATCACAAGCTGTCCGATTTTGCTTAAAAAACCATCAGTATGGATTGTAATCGAATTGCCAAGCCAATCAAGGCGCCCGGGAGCGACCAAACATTTTACTATTGCAATACCTGCAAGGATGATAATTGAAATTGTGCCGAATATTGCTATGCCGCCGCCGAGGGGAATCACTGTTCTGTGATATCTGTCCTGGACCGGATGTGCAACCAATCCACTCCGAATTGCCAGACTTTTAGCAACCATTGTCAAAATAACCGACAATATAAACGAGCCTGCAAACAGAATTATTGCTAATATAGTTATCTTTTCGATTTTAACTGCTCCAATAATCGAATTCTGACTTTATCAAAAAAATCGAAGTAGCATTGTTGTTTGTAATCTGGGTAAGTATAAGCCTGCGGTCGCCAACAACCTTTGTCGAAAATCAACGTTACTTCAGCGTACATTTTTTTGCCGATATATATACGATGTGAATAGTTTTTTGTTGTTGCCAAAACTAATTTTGAGGGCTCGATTATCCCAGGATCCAGGTTTACTGGCCTTGTTAATGGAAGCGCCAGCTTTTGTGCCAGTTTTTGTTCGAGTTTGTTGGTCCGGAGTTTGATTTTAGCTAATAAACCGGGTTCTATTAGCCGCTTTATGCTGATAAACTGCCTTAAGATGCGTGGGCCTGTTTGTTCCTTGTAATAATCTGTTTGGTTAAATGGCCAGACCTCGCTTGAAAGATCTACCTTGCCGAACTTGTCACTCAGCAACTCGGCTGCTGTGTGCAGGCAGTTATGGTTGGCAGCCAAAATTCCTATGATAAGCTTTACTGGCTTAGGATCATTTAATTTCCACATCTATAGTTTGGAGTTTGTAGTTTTGAGTTCCTGGTTTTGTCTCAGACATCGCAAATTCGTACTGCATTAGCGAGAGATGTCAGAGGATCACGTTTTGGAACAAATTCATGGGCAACATATCCTTTGTAACCTGTCTTGACGATTGCGCGCATTATTGCCGGATAATATAACTCCTGCGTCTCGTCGATTTCATTTCGCCCAGGATTGCCGCCCGTGTGATAGTGACCGATGTAATCGCTATAATCACGAATCGTTCTGATAATATCACCTTCCATAATCTGAGCATGATAGATATCGTACAGAATCTTCACTCTGTCTGAACCAACTTTTTTGCAAACCTCTACGCCCCATACCATTTTATCGAACATATAATCTTTATGGTTTACTTTGCTGTTTAGGTACTCGATGCAAATAGTTACCTTCTTCTTCTCAGCGTATCCGGCAACTTGTTTAAGGCCTGTTACCATATTTTCGATTCCAACGTCATCAGCCATACCTGCCCGGTTACCGGGGAAGGTAATTACATTAGGAAATTCATATTCTGCCGTTGCATCGATCGCGGAGCGGATTTTATCAAGGCATTCCTTATGATTCTCTATTCGGTTAAGCCCCTTTGTCAGGCCGTGGGTATTCACTAATGAACATTCAAGACCATATTTCTTAAGAGTAGGGAAGTCCCTGGGGCCGAGTAAGTCGATTGCTTTTATACCCATCTTCTTGCATACTGCACAAAATTCGTCAAGCGGAATTTTTCCGTAACACCATTTGCTCACGGATTGATTAATTCGGCCTATCTTAACGATTCGTTCGATATTATAAGACATGGTGGCGCCTCCAGTACCTGTCAATGAGCCGGCAACTGCACCGGCGGCCAATAGAGAAGTATTACAAATAAATGAACGTCTTGAGAGCTTGTCTTTTTTCATCGGTTCTCTCCTTTTCAATTTTATGTTATTTCAATATATTTCATAATTGCAATTTGTAAATATTCTATTAAGTCTTAAGCTGTTCTTTCAAAGAACCTATTAGCTTAATCACCTCATCTGCAGCTTTTTCAATCGAAACTTTTTGGCTTTCCGATTCACATCTGAGTTTTAACTCTACATTGCCCTCTGCGAAAGATCTTTTACCCACAGTGACTCTCACGGGTATGCCAATCAGGTCGGCATCTTTGAATTTCACTCCTCCGCGAAGGACTCTGTCATCCAGTAATACATCAACGCCATTATCCAGCAGCTTCTGATAAATATCCTCTGCCGCTTTGGAGACATTCTCATCGTCCTGATTCACCGAAGTGACGATGACTTCAAACGGTGCAATACTGATCGGCCAGATAATGCCATTGTCGTCATTACCGCCCTCGATGGCCGAGGCAACAATACGATTTATCCCAATACCATAGCAGCCCATAATACAGGGATTCTCATTGCCTTCTTCATCGAGGAATTTTGCGCCGAGTTTTTTGCTGTATTTGGTTCCAAGCTTGAAAACCTGCCCGACTTCGATACCCTTCTTAAAAAGCAGCTTTGCCCCGTTATATGTATCACCTTCAGCCGCATATCGAATATCTATAAGTTGGGCATCACTTATATTAAAATCTCTTCCCGGAACAACATTCATTACGTGATAATCAGTCTTATTCGCACCAGTTACCCATACAGGCATCGCTGCTACAGCGTGGTCCATAAGTATAGTATCGGCTTTATCAACTATCCCGACAGGTCCGGCAAAGCCGACCTTTGCACCGGTCACCTTCTCTATCGTGCTTTCATCTGCCAGCTCTGCATGC
>JAVVFI010000382.1:0-5215 GCA_032250555.1 Sedimentisphaerales bacterium | reverse complement strand
GCCAACTTAGGTGTTCCAGGAGATAATCATGAAGCTAAGCCTGAAGACCTTTCCGCACACGACAAAGCAAGCACATCACGATGTGGAGCGGGCCAAGCTGCGACCATTCTCTCTCTCGGCTCTGGTTGCTATCTCATTGGTATTTTCCTCTCTCGCGCCCAATGTTGCAGCTGAAGACTGGCCGATGTGGCGATACGATGCGGCCCGAAGTGCTCGGACCTCTCAAATACTGCCGGAATCGTTGCATCTTTCCTGGGAGCGTCAGTTTCCGAAACTTAAACCGGCTTTCAGAACTAAGCGGATTCAGTTCGATGCTGGTTACGAACCGGTCGTGTTGGATAAAACTATGTTCATCGCTTCGTCACTCAATGACAGTGTGACAGCCCTGGATATCGATACCGGCCGGCAGAAGTGGCGATTTTACACTGATGGCCCTGTTCGATTGGCTCCGGTCGCGTGGAAGGATCGGATTTTTATTGGTTCCGACGATGGGCACTTGTACTGTCTGTCGGCCCGGGACGGTCGGTTGCTCTGGAAGTTCCGTCCCGTCCCGTCCCAACGAAATGTCATGGGAAATGGACGTCTGATTTCGCTTTGGCCCGTCCGGGGCGGACCTGTCTTGCATGATGGGAAGATTTACTTCGCCGCAGGTATGTGGCCGTTTGAGGGCGTGTTCCTATATTCGCTCGATGCCGAAACCGGACAAGTCATCTGGTTGAACGATGACTGCGGCTACGTCTATGGCCAGCATCCGCACGGCGCCGAATCGCTTGGTGGAGTGACACCGCAAGGCTATTTGGTTGTCTGCAGCAACGAGCTAATCGTGCCGTGTGGTCAGGCGGTGCCCGCGCATTTCGACGTGCGATCCGGCAAGCTGTTGTCATTTGTCTTGCCCAGGCCCGGACGCCTGCCCGGAGGCTGGTTCACCTCGGCAGACGTGAGACGGGGCAAAGTTGTGATGGACGCCAACATTAACCGTGATCTCCACGAGGACAAAATTTATCAGGGCCCGGGAGAGCCAAATGTACAAACGACAATTCATGCAGGAGAGCAAACGTTCCATTTCGGCGATGGTTTTCCTGGGGTCAAAGGCGAGATTCACACGATGCTCGTCGCCGATGGCAAGCTGTTCGTTGTGACTTCGGATGGAAAACTCTACTGCTTTGGACCGCGAAAACCAAAGACCGTTGCACGTTATCCACTGAAGACCGAAAAATTTCCCAAGAAATCCGGCAGCTTGTCTCGTTTCGGCAAACAGGTCCTCGATACAATTGGCAATCGCTATGGTTACGCACTTGTGTTGGGGATTGCTGAGAACGCTCTGCTGGAGACGCTTATCGCGCAAACCGAGCTTCACGTAATCGCAGTCGACCCGGACCAGGTCAAGGTCAACCGTCTCCGTCAGCAATTCGACGCTTCCGGCCTGTACGGTAAACGCGTCTCGTTGAAAGTTGGCGCACCCGGGGAAATCGAGTTTCCCCCGTATTTGGCGAGTGTCCTCATCATCAACAATATACATTCGTTGATAGACACAGACACCGCCGAAATCGGAATCTCTGATTTTGATGTATTAAGACCGCACGGCGGCACAGCCTGTCTGAATCTGTCGGACAATCAACACGCCCGGTTTCTCGCAATAGACAACAACGCCGGAAGCTTCGCGATTGAGCGAACGGCTGGCATGACTGTTGTTCGTCGTCATGGGCCCCTGCCAGGCGCTGCAAACTATACGGGCGGATGGTCAAACTACGATGAGCGAGTCAAAGCACCTCTGGGTCTTCTTTGGTTCGATGACACGCTGGGACATTTCAAGCGGTCGCCGCAGCCAAAGTTTGTCGATGGTGTGATGATTTCGTACCCGAAAGATTGGATGGCCCGCCACCGTGAAGGCAAGAAGACGCCCTACACGTTGCTTCCTCCCGTGTTGAGCGATGTATATACGGGCCGAGTTCTGGCACCGAAGGAACGACTGAACATCAACGTCGAGTTTTACCATCGCGATCGCCGGGCGATTCAGCCAAACCAGTATCGCCCCCCTTATCAGGTTGATGATTGGAAACCAGGAAAACCCGCCGCCGGTAATCGCCTCAACCCGCTCACGGGAAAGACTGAGCCGCGGGCATTTCCCAAGAGCTATGGCTGCGATGGAGGAGTTGATTACGGCTACTTATATACGATGCGGTCGGGAACAGCGGCCTTCTACGACAAGCGGCTGGAGAGCGGCACCTGCTACATCAGCGGACCAAGATCCGGATGCACAAACAGCATCATTCCAGCGTGCGGCTTACTGAATGTTCCCTACTTCTACGAAGGCTGCACGTGCAGCTATCCGTTACCTGCGGGACTGGCTTTGGTGCCGATGCCCCCCGAGCACGAACAATGGGCCGCCTGGGGACCGGGATCGGCAAGCGACATCGTGCGAGTGGGAGTAAACTTCGGGGCGCCGGGTGACCGAATGACCGAAGCGGGAACACTGTGGCTGGACTACCCGAGTAGAGGGGGTCCGTCGCCGGAATTGAAGATCGAGCTCGAACCGTCATCGGCCCAGTTCTACTACCATCATTCGCTTTGGATCGAAGGTGGATCAGGTTGGCCATGGGTTGCCGCCTCTGGAGTCAAGGGAGCCTCGGCAATCACGATACGGAATTTACGACCGGCGACTTACACTGTTCGCCTATACTTTGCCGAACCTGAACACAACGATCCGGGACGGCGACGATTTGACATCGCCCTCAACGGCCGCACCGTGGCCGAGAACTTCGACATCGCTAAAGCCGCAGGCGGTCGCATGCGCGCCATTTCCCAGGAATTCGAGAATATCGAAATCGACGGCTCGTTGAAAATCGAACTCGAATCAAGGCGAGGCAAACCAATTATCAGTGGCGTCGAAATCGTGCCTGTCGCGCAGTGATTCTGTCTGCAAACCGCTTCTCCTTTGACTATATGTTCCTGCCTTAAGTAATTTACACAGACTTGTATTGATTATTCTATTGCTGAAAGATATAATTGTCTGCTGTGTTTACGCGAATCAACTAACGTTAATTTACGTTGGAAGAGGTGGAAACTATGACACGTATTCGGCGTCTATTTTTTTCTTTTTCGTTAGCATCACTTTTTTTCGTAAGCTGCCAGACAAATCAACAGGTTAGTCACTTCGACAAGCCGACGGCACGAATCATAGATATTAAATTTAAGGATGTCCAGTTAGACTACGCCACACTGCTGTTCGAAATCGAAGTCGAGAATCCTTATCCGGCCGATTTGCCCCTGGTGAGTATAAACTACAGCCTTACCAGCGGAGGCAATACATTTCTAACAGCCGCCCCCGCCAAGGCGGCCCCCATTGCCCCGAACTCAAAAGAATTGGTATCACTACCCGACGAAGTGATATATGCGCGTTTGCTGAGATCATTGAACGGTAACCCCGGTTCTACAATTCCTTATAGAACAGAGTTGCAATTGTGGGTTGATGCCCCGGATTTGGGCCAAATCAAACTGCATTTGAGACACGAAGGCCTGCTGTCACTGCCTGAAGAAGCAGAGATTACCGTCGATGGCCGGATATATCATTCTCTGGATGTGCCGTTTGTTTTCACTCCGGCCGATGTAGTTGACAAAATGCTTCAGATGGCGAAGCTTAAAAAAGATGATTTGGTTTATGACCTGGGCTGTGGAGACGGACGAATTCCGGTAACTGCCGCCAGTAAATACGGTTGCAAAGCTGTAGGATATGACCTTGATCCAGAGCGAGTGAAAGAATCCCTGGAAAATGCAAAGAAGAACAAGGTCGAGCATCTGGTTACAATCGAGCAGAAGGACATCTTCACACTCGACCTGAGCGAGGCCGACGTAATCACTCTTTACCTGCTTCCTGCTTTGAATGTGAAGCTAATCCCACAGTTGGAAAAACTCAAACCCGGCTCGCGCATCCTCTCACACAATTTTGATATGAAAGGCGTCAAGCCGGATAAAGTTGTCAGGCTCACTTCCTCCTTTGACAATCTCGAGCATGAGATATATTTATGGACGACGCCACTGAAAAAAATAGATAATCAATAATATAGTTATCGCCGTGAAGCTTGCCGGCGAGTTACACAATCAGCCAGGATATAATTTCATTGAACTTTAGAGAGCAAATCGCTATAATAATTGTAGAAAGGGAGATTTGCATTATGAAGGCCCTTGATACCAGAATGTTTAAACTTGTATTGGCGGTGCTGGTATTGATTTTTGTAACCTGGCTCATGTCGGTTTTGCAATGTGAGATGGCTCCTCCTGCTTATTGATTGACAATACAGTGATTAGTACTGACAAGCAGTTGCTATAGCTGGGTTCGACTCATCGATTTACTCCTGCCGGTTGGCAACTGCCATAACCTTCCGTGCCTTGTCGGTAAAACGTTCAAACATAATTCGTGTCTTTGCGCAAAGGAATATGCTTTGATTTTTACGTATCTGCTGTGCCTATAACCAAATTTCTAATACGGCCTTCGGCGCGGCAGTTTTGGTATTTCCGGTTTCTTCGGATTAACCGCAAGGTAGTCAGTTATGTATTTATTAAGCTGGGTTTTAATTGCCTGGCTTAATACTGACTCTTTTCCCCTTCCGACATACAGGCCGCTGTCCCAGCACATACCCTCAGCATAGCCGTAGTTTCTTACAAGGTTGGCATCTTCCATATGAGCAATGCGAACAGAATAAAGATACACCTCTTTGTAGGCCGGGTCTTCAAAGGCAACCACATATACCGACAGACGCGGACGCCCTGGTATATTTTCCAGCTCATCTTTTGTAAATATTTTTATTTCCGACTCCTGCAGCTCAAGATCTACGTCTTCTTCAAACTGCTGCTTCAATTCTTCCTGGGCGGCTTTGGTTTGTGCAATGACATCTACTAATATATAGACTCCATCGGAGCCGCGAAGACGCATGCGTAATTCCTGCTGGTACTGCAGTTTTTCTGTGGCGATTGTTCTTGCTGTCAGAAAAATACTTAAACAAACAAACGCTGATGTCAGGACGCAAATCCACAGTCTTTTCGATTTCATAATATCACCTTTCCTAAAAGAGCTTCTCGCGAATATATCTTGACCATTCTATCAATTGCCTCTCTTAATTCGACCAAATCCGCAAGCATTTTGCTTTTGAAATTGGCTTTGTTTTGGGTTTGTTTTGGCTTAAATTGGGTTTGTTTTGGGTTAAATTGGCTTTGAATT
>JAVVFI010000381.1:0-5217 GCA_032250555.1 Sedimentisphaerales bacterium | reverse complement strand
CACCTGGACGTAAAAGTCAGCCCAGGCTTACGGATGATAATGTCCTTGGGCGCGCAGACGATTTCAACACCTGCAAACGGCTGGATCCTCTTAAATGCCTCGTCAACACTATCCACAAGTAAAGCCAAACGGGTAATCCCCACATGGTTCATCTGGCTATAGGGGCCCTCACCAATGATGGTTTTGGGATTAGTGTATTCAATGAGGTTAATCTCGGTAGCTTGCTCGTGTTGTGCGCCCACAGTGATCATGTGGTGGGCATAAAGACCTATCTCCTCTTGGTCAAAGCCCAGTAATTTTCCATCAGCCTTATCAGTTTTTGTTTCAAAAACGGATTTGAATCCCAGAACGTCCCGATAGAACTTGAGTGCCTCATCAAGATCCGGCACGCTTATGCATACGTGCATGAGCTTTGTAACTAATGCGTCCATAATTATTCTCCTTCTTCCTATCTCATTATAAATTGTTTAACAAACGACCCCCGTCATTCATTTATTCATCTTGATGTGTGTTGAGCTATGCTTGAATGCGGTTGCGCAGGACTTTCATTCCCTTGTTCGGTTATCACCACGCAGGATTTCTTTGGCTTAAGGAGAAAATGGGAGAGCGCCGGAATCAATATCAATGCACCAAGCATGTTCCATATGAACATGAAAGCGAGAAGAACGCCCATATCGGCCTGGAATTTTATCGGTGAAAAAGCCCATGTCATTACACCCATCGCAAGCGTTATCCCAATCAGGATGACGACCTTGCCGGTGAATTTCAGGGTACAATAATATGCTTCCGACAAGGTATCTCCCTTATTGAGCTGTTGCTGCATGACGGCCATAATATACAAAGCATAATCCACACCTACACCCACGCCCAATGCGATCACCGGTAATGTCGACACCTTAACGCCGATGCCCAGCCACACCATGACCGCCTCCGCTAATACAGATGTCAGCATGAGCGGTAAAACAGCAACAACTATCAATCTCCAGGACCTGAACGTAACAAAACATAGAGCAATGACCGCGCCGTAAACCCAAAACAACATTTTTTGGTTCGCTTTCTTCACCACAATATTAGTCGCCGCTTCGATTCCTGCATTTCCGAACGCCAGCAACAGCTCGCTATCACCTGTGCCTCTCTTCGACTTAAAGTCTTCTACCGTATCCACAACGCTTGTCAGAGTGTCGGCCTTATGGTCTTTCAGATATGCAGTCAGAGTCGAAAAACTGTAAACTCCGTTCACAACCTCCCGCGGTGCCCTGGCCGCCAATGAACCAAGCATGGACGTGTTGGGTATTATCTCGTACCATTTAAAGTTCCCATCACTCAGCGCAACCTGAAGACGCCGGATAAAAAGCGGCAGGGACTTGGTATACTCAACTCCCTCGAGGTGCTGCAACTCCCAGTCCAGGGCATCCACAGTCAGCAGGGCCTCTAGATTTGCCCCTTTATATACGTCAGTCTTGACCATGATGCCGAAAACATCGCTGCTGGCGCCGTAATTTTCAGTAATGAAAGCATTGTCTTTGTTATACTTGGAGTCAGGTCGAAGTTCCGGAGCACCAGGATCGAGATCCCCGATACGGAGATCCCGACTCCCCCAAAATCCGAACAGGGCAAGCGCCAACCCACATACAATGGCTATTGAAGCCCACTTTCGCTCGGTGAACAGGTCGAAGAAGCGCCATAAGAAATGTTTTTTTTCACCATTTGTTTCAGCTATTTCCGACTGCAACGCCCGGTTTACCGCCTTGGCACTCATACCCGTATAACTAAGCATAATGGGCACCAGGATCAGGTTTGTAAAAATCAACACTCCCACACCGATACTGGCTGAAATCGCCAGCTCCTGGATAACCCCGATCTGGATAACCAAAAGAACGGCAAATCCGACCATGTCAGACAATAGAGCTGTCAGGCCTGGAAGAAAAAGGCGACGGAATGTGAAGCGAGCAGCAACCAGCTTGTTGTGCCCCCGGCCGAGGTCCTGCATAACGCCGTTCATTTTTTGGGCACCGTGGCTGATACCGATGGCAAACACCAGAAATGGAACAAGTATCGAATACGGATCTAGCACCATCCCCAAGGAGGGCAACAGACCGAGTTGCCAAACCACCGCCATCAGCGAACAAATCACCACAATTGCAGTCGCCCGCACACACCGGGTATACCAGTAAACAACCAGGCAAGTGAAAAGAATGGCCGCACCGAAATAAAACAGGATCTGCTGCAGACCGGCAATCAGGTCCCCTGCCACTTTCGGGAAGCCAATGATATGCACCCGAACCCCTTCTTTTTCATATTTTGTTCGTAAGGCCTCTAAATTATGTGAAAAATTGCCATAGTCAATCGGCGTTCCATCTGCGTAGGTGCCAAGCAGCGACACATAGATAATGCTCGATTTATGGTCAAAAGCAACGGTTTGACCGACCTCGTTGGCGAGAAGAACATTGCGTTGCAGAAGACCCAAGCTCTCCTTTGATCCGTCATATCCGTCCGGTATTATGGGACCTTGGTCCAAGCCCTGTTCCACCACTGTTGTCCACCGAGCATTGGGGGTCCACAGAGACTTCACCAACTGACGGTAAACTCCCGGAAGCAAAAACACTTCATCACTCATTCGACGCAGAATGTCCATATATTCGGCCTCGTAAATCGTCCCACGAGGATTTTCCACCGCAATACGGACCGCGTTACCCGATTCACTTACGCTTTCCTTATTTTCAAGGTAATTGACTATATATGGATTTTGCGAAGGCAACATCTTTTCATAACTTGTATTGAACACAAGCTTTGATGCCTGAAATCCCAAAACGATTGTAATAATCATACAGATGATCAGCACCCACAGACGGTTATTGAACAGCAGGCGCTCGGCCAGAGGTCCTGATTTTGGGTCAAAATTCTCCGGCTCAGACACAGAATTTTTGTGAGACGGGGCCTCTTTAATAGGTTTCATCCGTTTAAACTCCATTTATTTGGTATTTGCCGTAGCTGTCGATGGTATAGACCCGACACCAGCCAGCCCCACCGTCAGTAAAGAACCATCCGGGCTCTGTACCACAGATGTAAGAGGTGCCCCAGGCGGCATCTTTAACGGGGTTACTAAATCAGAACCGCCTGAACTTGTGAACAATCGTCCGTTCTGAGTGGCATAAAGTATTCTTCCATTAGCAATCTTCTGGATGGCATTTACCGATGTCTGTAAAGGAAATTTGATCGGCAGGAACGTCACCCCGGAATCGTCTGACCGGAAAGCTTTTCCCTCCATCCCTCCAACAAACACGTGATTGGCTGACGTGACGTGGACTGCAAAGAAAGTTGCCTTGGCGGGGGACGGCACTATTTTGAAATTCCTACCGTCATCCGCCGACCGGGCAATAAAACCTCGTTCACCGACTATCAAAAGGGTTTTCGTGTTGCCGTCTATGGCATAGAAGTGCGATCCAGCCGGATTCTCCACCCGCCCCATACAGCTATGCCAGGTTTCACCACCGTCTTCAGTGCCGAAAAACAAGCCATAGGCGCCGACCACAAATCCCTGCTTGTCATTCATGAAATACAAGTCCATAAAAGGTTTATCCGGACCATCCTCAACCAGCCACCGAGCGGCGGTCAAGCGTCCGCCATCACCTACAACCGGAGATTCCAACGGAATGGTTTCAGCCTCTGCCGCCTTCAACTCCAAAGCGGCTGCGGCCCGGCCATCCAGCTGAACCTGCCAGGTTTCGCCACCGTCCTTGCTGTGCAAGACCACCCCCCAATGCCCGGTTGCCCATCCCTTCTGCGGTGTCGGGAACGCAACGGCCGTGAGGGTGACGCTGACCGGCACCTTCGCCTGACGCCAGGTCCCGCCGTTATCATCAGAGAAAACGATGATACCCCTTTCTCCGACAGCCACCACTCGTTGCCCTGCCCTTGTAGCATCTATCAAAATGCTGGTCTCGGGAGAGTCGATCAAGATGGCGGGAATGCTAAGCGGCGTACCTACTTCAGCAGCCTGACATCGGGAGGCCCCCGCAAAATCGATCAATAAGGCGAAGACAATCAGTAAAATGAATCGCCTGACCGACAATGTATTGGAACAAATCAGCATATTTTTCTCCTGGAATCTTTGCCGCTACTGGATCAATTTACTATTCTGCTGCCTGTGCAGCAGGACTGCAATTACCTCGGACCGAAGATGACGGGTTCAGAATCCTCTGTACGCCGTTACTTTTTTTGGGTTAAGGCCCGAATTAAAACAATAACTGCGCTCCTGTAAGAGCAGGTGGCACGTCTGTGCCACCCGCTCCTTAGTGAACCTTCAGGCTTGCGATAACATCAGTCTATCGTACCCCCCTAGATGCAAGGGCTTCGGGTGTAAATATCGATTCAGGAAGTTTTTTTGGATCGACAATCTTCATATTGTAAGGCACTTCGCTTACACCAAAAATCAACGTTTCTTTCGCCACAATATCGTAGATGGCACTATAGCCGTTAGTCCCCACCATTGGCACATCAGGCATGGCAGTCATAACTAACGAAGCAACCTTCCATAGTTCCCCGTTAGCATCATAGCGCTCCACGACGACTGCCTGCCAGTTATCCTCGTCCAGATATAACTTGAGCTTTGGATATATGTGGCGTTGATCGGGCTTTAACGTAGCCTCTATCTCCCACACGCGATGGAGTTCGTACCTCCTGTACTCAGGATTGTAAATGTGACCACTAATCAGCGCCGAATTGCTTGGCGCATGAGGAAGCCGGTTTTCGTTGTAGGGTAGGTACACTTCTTTTTTCCCGATAATCTTCCAGTCGTAGCGAACGGTACGGCCGAACCAATTAGCTATCTCATCAAAGGTGGCCAGTCCCGAAAGGCCGGGATTGGGTGTGTCGCAACAGGGGCTCGGCAATTGCCGCACCCGCCGCTGCCCTGGGAAATAACTCCAGGCGGCATCCTCGGACGAGTCCTTATTAGCCCACACCGCAGAGCCTTCACCGGCGCGAACCGGAGGTCCGGACATTAAGATCACTGCCTTTTTATAAAATCCATTCCATGTTTCCGGTGAACCGCCCTCTATGTAATAATCATTACGAACATTTACAGTTCTTTGTGCTGACAACAGCGAGGCTTTCCCGTCGGCAGTCACAAGGTAAAAATTGACGGGCCCGTCAAAAGCACCACCGTTCCAATACAAAATATGATTCCATATGGCTTCCAAACCTGATTTGGGGATC
>JAVVFI010000380.1:0-5240 GCA_032250555.1 Sedimentisphaerales bacterium | reverse complement strand
GGCAAGAGAGTTCCCGGCCATGAATACAGAAAAATGATGGCACACATCAAAAATGTAATGGACAACCTTGCCGAATCGATACCCGGCTATGACGCAGGGCCCGCTGAGCTTGCGGGATTTGTCTGGTTTCAGGGTTGGAACGACCAGTACAACGGCTTTGAGAAACATTACCAGACAAACATGGCTAATTTCATTCGCGATGTACGCAAAGAGCTAAAATCCCCGAACCTGCCGTTTGTCATCGGAGGTATGGGCCAGGGAGGTGATAAACCGATGTACAAGTCGGACATCATACGCAAAGCCCAGAAAGCTACTGCCGAGATGGAAGAATTCGAAAACAATAATGTACGGTATGTGCCAACCGCACCGTACTGGCGTGATGGAAAACAAGGCGACGGCGAATACCATTACAACGGCAATGCTGAGATATTCCTGCTCATCGGCAAAGCCTTTGGCAAGGCCATTTTGGAAATGCAGCCTTCTATTGCGAGTGAACTTGGGCCGAAGTTACGCCATGCATCGGAAAAGGTTGAGTCGGTCCGCTTTGATCCTGTTGTACAAAACATCGAAGGCTGGACGGTGCATGTTGATCCGCAAATGCTTGAAGGAGAGCATAGTCAGGCCGGAGCTGCTGCTCTGAAGATGTTGGCCAATCACCTCCAGAGAATCGCCATTCTGATGCAGGAAGAACAACTGGCCAAAATGCGCAAACTGGAGATTTGGATTGAACATCATCATCACGCGCTTGCATCCATGCAGTATCATCCGAGTATTGGATGGTTGAAGTCCCACGGTCATGATCCGCGTCTGGCTAAAAAGGTGCATATTCCGCGAGCCGGTACTCTTCTTTCTCGACACCAAATGATCAAACACCCGGCGGTTGTCCTCCACGAATTAGCCCATGCATATCACGACCAGTACTTTGGCTTCAATGACAAACGTCTTGTTGATGCTTATAAGAAGGCCAAGGCCGCCGGCATCTATGACAAAGTACTTCTTTACACGGGCAAAAAAGTTCGCCATTACGGCATGAATGACCAAATGGAATATTTCGCCGAAGGAACCGAGGCTTATTTTTACCGCAACGACTTCTATCCATTCTGTCGTGCAGAACTAAAGGAACATGATCCGCTCTTACATGATTTATTGGTCGAGATATGGGGCTCATTGCAATAATAAGAATCGAAACAAAGCATTAATCACCATTTTGAAAAAAAATATAAAGGAACTAAAAATGAATTTATCACGTCGTGAATTGTTGGCAGGCACTGCAGCAGGTTTGGCAATGATGCCGCTTTCCCGTATTAAAGGAAAGAGTTTTCAGCAAAATAACAAGAATTTTCAACTCTGCATTTTTTCCAAACATCTACAATGGCTCGACTATAAAGGTATGGCAGAAACTGCTGCCGAACTCGGTTTTGATGGAATTGATCTTACAGTCCGTCGAGGTGGGCATGTCCTGCCCGAAAGGTCAGAAGATGACCTGCCGAAAGCCGTTGAAGCTATCAAAGCAGCAGGTATCAAGCCGTTGATGATGGCCACGGACATCAATGATCCGGATGACCCGATTACGGAGAAAATATTACGAACAGCCGGCGCCCTTGGCATCAAATATTATCGATTAGGCAAATACAGATATACGGATGACAAAAGTATCGTTTCAACTCTCAAAGAATCCAGGCCAAAGATTCGAGACATAGCAGCCATGAATAAACATTTCAACATTCACGGCGACTACCAAAACCATGCTGGAAGCAGATATGTCGGTGCACCTGTTTGGGATCTGTGGGAACTGCTCAAAGACCTCGATCCCAAATACATAGGTTGTCAATTCGATATTCGCCACGCGACTGTGGAAGGTGGACAAGCCTGGCCGCTCCATTTGAAAATTATATCTAAGTGGATAAACACTTTTGCAATCAAAGATTTTATTTGGGAAAAGCAAGAGAATAAATGGCAGGCTGTTAATTGCCCGCTTGGCAAAGGTGCTGTGGATTTTGCTGGTTATCTTAAGCTTTTGAAAAAGTTATCCATTGCCGGCCCCGTCTCGCTGCACTATGAATATGACTTGGGAGGAGCAAACCACGGAGCAGCAAAGCTGACTATGGAAAAGGAAAAAGTATTAACTGCAATACGAGGAGATCTTGATTTCCTGAAAACTCGCCTGCGAGAAAATAATTTATATTAAGAATCATACGCATTATGAACGTATCAAAAATAATTTTATGTGGAGTAATGGCGATATGTGCCTCACACTCATTAGGTCTAACTGCCCAATACCGAAACTTTCCCAAACCCACACATCAACAACTCGCTTGGCAAGAGGCGGAACTTGGCGTGTTGTTTAGCTACGACCTGCACATCTTCGACGACAAGCATTACAATCAGAACTATAACCGCCGTCACGCAGTGGAAGACGCTAACATATTCAACCCGACTCAGCTTGATACCGACCAGTGGCTGCAGGTGGCAAAGGACATGGGGGCTCGATTCGCAATCCTGACAGCTTCGCACGAGACAGGATTTCGTTTGTGGCAGTCGGATGCCAACCCATATTGTCTGAAGGCCGTAAAATGGGGTGATGGTAAGCGAGATATCGTGACGGAGTTTATTGCTTCCTGCAGGAAGTATGACATCAAACCCGGTATCTACATGGGTACCCGATGGAACTCGCAACTCGGCCTTTGGGACTTCAAAGTAACCGAACAAAGTTCTATCAGCCAACAAGCTTACAATGCCATGATCGAGAAGGAGGTCGAAGAAATCTGTTCCCGCTATGGTCCATTGTTTGAGTTGTGGTTCGACGGCGGTGCGCACGGCCCGAAACAAGGCGGTCCGGATGTCTTGGCTGTGTTTGAAAAGTACCAGAAAGATTGTTTGTTCTACCATAACCTTGAACGTGCCGACGCCCGTTGGGGCGGTAGTGAGTCTGGAACGGTTCCATATCCATGCTGGGCGACGTTCCCATACAAATCTACCGGAGCCGGTGAAAGTGCAAGGAAAGAAATAAGTAAGAATGGTTTCGCCCTGTTGAAACATGGTAACCCCGAGGGCAAATACTGGATGCCTGCGATGTCCGATGCCCCCCTGCGTAATCATGAATGGTTCTGGGACAAGGGCGATGAAAAGAAGCTTTACTCGCTAAAGTCACTAATGAACATGTACTATAACTCCGTAGGCCACAACTCGACATTGATCATCGGGCTAACACCAGACAATCGCGGGCTGATGCCTGAGCCTGATGCGAAACGCTGTAGACAGTGGGGCAACGCAATCCGGCGCATCTTCGGTAACTGTCTTGGTTCCACCAGCGGGCAGGGCGGCGAAGTCACACTTGTTCTGTCGAAACCGACTGTTTTCGATCACATCGTCTTGCAGGAAGACATCCGCGAAGGCGAGCGTGTGCGTGCGTATATCGTGGAAGCAAGGCAAAATGGCTTGTGGCACAAAATAGCCGCCGGCACCTGCATCGGTCACAAACGAATCCATCGCCTTGATACTCCCGTCACCGCCGATAGGATCCGCTTGCGGATAGATAAAGCCATAGCTCCGCCAAAGATACGTAATCTGGCGGTTTATCTTGCGCCGCTATTAAAGGAACCTTAACAGATGCGAACAAAACGAAGGCAATTCTTAAAACTAATGGGATCTGGATTGGTTTATCCGACTGATTCGTTGAATTTGCTCGCGTCCTCTCTATCCGGCACAAATCAAAAAAAAGAGCGAAACATGATTTTCGGATGGACAACATGTCTGACATATCAGGCCGGAAACAGGAAATTGGGTTATGATTATTTTAGCAGACTACTTGATGAGATGAAATTACACGGCATGACACATTTAATTGTCATGATGGCAAGTCATGGGTATTTTTCTCCTGGAAATCATGGATTAGCATGGCCGGTAAAAAATCCTAAGCTTAAATTTCAATTAGACAAAAACGCATTGAATGCTCATGAGGAAACGGAATTTTTTTCACGAATAATTGACAAAGCTCACCAAAGAGGCATCAGGATTTTAATCGAAATTAAATACCTTGGAATGATTGGAATTAAAGAAGGCTATCCTGGAATTGAATTCCTGACAAAACAAAACGGAGAATACACTCATAAACCTGCATCAGATGCAGGGGATTATGAAAAAAAAGCAATCGAAGCCATGCACATTTGCTGCGACAGCGAACCGGCACACCAATATATGCGCGATAAAATTCAGGATGTTCTCGAACGTTATATAAACCTTGATGGTATTGTTCTGGAACATCCATCATATACTGGAGAATCATGTTATTGCCAAAGTTCCCGTCAAAAGCTTTTACAAGACACCGGAACGAAAAGAAATGAAATTGAGACGGAGGAACTGTTACAATGGAAAAGTATCCGTATCCGGGATACTCTTATCGACCTTAAAAAGCTTATCAAAAGCATTAATCCGAAATTCCAGTTTGGTTTCTATACCGGCCTACCCGTAACTGACGGTAATTTTGTCGGCTTTCAGAATAACCGTGGCCATCGCACCAAGACATTGGCACAGGTCGGCTTTGATTTTGTTATGCCGTATTGCGAAGGCAGGAATCGTGATAAAGAACCGGAAATGATTGAGAAGGTGATTGATCATCTGGCACCGCTAAAAATTTATCTGCACACAACGATCCGCCGTGACATGCCCCGACATTATAAACTTCCACCAAAAGGACCCCAATACGTTAAGAACATTATTAAATGGGGCAGGGAATATTTTAAGAAAAATGATAGATTTATGGGGATGACCTTTTTTAATGAAGTGAAGATACCTGAAGAAAACAGAAAAGCTGTTTACGATTCAATCAAACAATAAATATCTTTATTTCACGAAATAATTAAGATTTTGCGAGCCGGGCTAATAGCGTCCCCGCCTCATCCACAATCCTGCGGCTTGTTCTTGAATTTTTGAGTTCCAGAGTATATCATAAGTAATTGATTTAGAAAGGTCAGTTCGACCTTTGAACAATCCTTATGAACAAGTATAGTCAAAGGTTTTCAAGAATGAACACAATTTACCGAATCACAATTTTCATGTTGGTCTGCCTGTTAGCACCCTCTGCCCTTGCTGCTGCAATAATTGAGCCTCTCGTGCGTGTAGTTGACCTGGATGTGGGAGAAACGCTTCAGGTTACGCTGCACGATGGCACCGGCGTAACAGTAACGCTTCTGGAATTAACCGAAAAACGCGACTCGGTCCGTAACGCTGTGCGCCGCGCG